>CAZEEB010000231.1:0-3366 GCA_964511245.1 uncultured Paludibacter sp. | reverse complement strand
CAAAAATAATCAAAAAAATATCACTTTGTATTTGTAAGAATTAAAATTTCCTGTATCTTTGCAGTGTTTAAAAACAGTACATGAATACAAATTTTTTACATATCCTCTTACTCGGTATTATTATTCTCTTGCAGAACAAGTAGAAGTGAGTTTGCTGTGTATGTAATTGTACAATAAATATATAAAGCCTTCTCACTTCGGTGAAGAAGGTTTTTTTTTGGGATTAAATTTAACTTCCCTCTGATGAGGTTAATATAAGAAAACGATACAATCAAAATACCCATTTTCCTCCAAAATATTTTGGGTAAGTCTCTCAAAAAGAGATTCCGGGGGACTATAAATTATGGATAGGTTATTTATTTTCGATACTACTTTACGAGATGGTGAACAAGTTCCCGGATGTCAGTTAAACACAGTAGAAAAAATTCAGGTAGCAAAGGCACTCGAAACATTGGGAGTAGATGTAATTGAAGCGGGTTTTCCCATTTCCAGCCCGGGTGATTTTAACTCTGTGGTTGAAATTTCAAAAGCAGTTACCTGGCCAACAATTTGCGCCTTGACTCGTGGAGTTCAAAAGGACATTGATGTGGCTGCCGAAGCACTTCAGTATGCTAAAAACAAACGCATTCATACCGGAATTGGAACTTCTGATTTTCATATTAAATATAAGTTTAATTCCAATCAGGATGATATTCTTGAACGTGCTATTGCTGCCGTAAAATATGCCAAAAAACACGTGCAAGATGTGGAATTTTACTGCGAAGATGCCGGACGTACAGATAATGTTTACTTGGCTCGTGTGGTCGAAGCAGTTATCAAAGCTGGTGCAACTGTAGTTAATATTCCTGATACTACCGGTTATTGTTTGCCTTGGGAATTTGGTGAGAAAATAAAATTTCTAATGGAAAATGTGAATGGTGTTCACAATGCAATTATTTCCACTCATTGCCACAATGATTTAGGTATGGCAACTGCCAATACAATTTCGGGTGTTTTGAATGGTGCTCGTCAGGTAGAAGTAACCATGAACGGTATTGGCGAACGTGCTGGTAATACATCACTCGAAGAAATAGCCATGATTTTGAAATGCCATAAGAGCTTGAATATTGAAACACAAATCAATACACAAAAAATATATTCTACCAGCCGTTTGGTTTCCGGATTAATGAATATGCCGGTTCAAGCTAATAAAGCTGTAGTAGGACGAAATGCATTTGCGCACTCCTCGGGAATTCATCAAGATGGCGTTTTGAAAAATCGCGAAAGCTACGAAATAATGGATCCTACCGATGTTGGTATTGATCAAAATTCGATAGTGTTAACTGCACGCAGCGGTCGTGCAGCACTCAAACACCGGTTGAGCGTTTTAGGAGTTGAAGTCGAAAATGGAAAATTAGACGAAATCTATGAAGCTTTTTTAAAATTAGCCGATAAGAAAAAAGATATTAATGACGATGATGTTTTGCTTATTGCCGGAAAAGAACGAAGTGAAAAACAACATATAAAATTGGAATATTTGCAGGTTACTTCGGGTGTGGGAGTACAGGCAGTTGCAAGTATTGGTTTAACTATTGCAAGCGAAAAATTTGAAGCTGCTGCTTCGGGAAATGGGCCGGTAGATGCCGCTATTAAAGCGCTGAAACAAATTATTAAACGAAATATGACTTTACAGGAATTTACCATTCAGGCTATTAACAAAGGAAGCGATGATGTTGGTAAAGTTCACATGCAGGTTGAACATCAAGGTGCTGTATATTATGGGTTTGGTGCTAATACGGATATTGTAGCCGCGTCAGTCGAAGCTTATATCAATGCAATAAATAAATTTGTAAAATAAAATATGAAGACATTATTTGATAAAATATGGGATGCCCATGTGGTGTCATCGGTCGAGAATGGACCGACACAATTGTATATCGATCGTCATTTTTGCCATGAAGTGACTAGTCCACAAGCATTTAACGGTTTGCGGGCTCGTGGGTTAAAAGTTTTCCGTCCGGAACAAACCACCATGACTGCCGATCACAATACCCCTACAATGAATCAGGAAAAACCAGTTTCCGATCCAATTTCACGCAATCAGTTGGATACTTTTTCTAAAAATGCAGCTGATTTTAATATGCCTTTGTTTTTTCCATTGGGACATATAAAAAATGGTGTGGTACATATTATTGGTCCTGAAAATGGTTTTACTCATCCGGGCGCTACCATTGTTTGTGGTGATAGTCATACTTCTACACACGGTGCGTTTGGGGCTATTGCATTTGGTATCGGTACCAGCGAAGTGGAAATGGTATTGGCTACTCAATGTGTTTTACAAAGCCGTCCGAAGACGATGCGTATTACTTTTAATGGAAAATTAAATAAAGCTGTAAATGCAAAGGATTTAGCACTTTATATGATTTCGAAACTTACAACGGGTGGAGCTACCGGATATTTTGTGGAATATGCCGGCGAGGCTATCCGCAATATGAGTATGGAAGAACGTATGACTGTTTGTAATCTTTCTATCGAAATGGGTGCACGTGGCGGTCTTATTGCTCCTGATCAAACTACTTTCGACTATGTAAAAGGTCGTGAGTTTGCTCCTAAAGGCACTGAATGGGATAAAAAACTGGCTTACTGGAAAACTTTAAAAACGGATGAAGGGGCTAAATTTGATAAAGAATTGGTTTTTGAAGCCAGTGAAATAAAGCCTATGATAACCTATGGAACAAATCCGGGCATGGGTATGGGCATTACTGATTCTATTCCAACAATGGATCAAATCGATGAGGCAGGACGCATTTCGTATCAAAAATCCTTGGAATATATGGGTTTTGCAGCCGGTGAAAAATTAGAAGGCAAAGCGATTGATTATGTATTTTTAGGAAGTTGTACCAATGGTCGTATTGAAGATTTCCGTGTATTTGCCAACTACGTAAAAGGCAAAAAGAAAGCCGAAAATGTAACTGCATGGTTAGTGCCCGGAAGTTGGATGGTAGAAAAACAGATTCGTGAAGAAGGTTTGTTAGATATTCTGACTGAAGCAGGATTTGCTTTGCGTCAACCGGGTTGCTCAGCATGTTTGGCAATGAATGATGATAAAGTCCCTGCGGGAAAATATGCGGTATCAACTTCGAATCGCAACTTTGAAGGACGTCAGGGTCCTGGTGCCCGCACCATCCTTGCCGGTCCGCTTGTTGCTGCTGCTGCTGCCATAACCGGAAAGATAACTGATCCTCGCGCTTAAGTTGTTTTTGAACGCAAATTACGCAAATTGACGCAAATCAGATATGGAAGAGAATGATGTTTTGATTCCACAGGAATTGATTGATATTATTTTGACTCAATTTTATAGGATTTACAACGATTTAGGTTATGGGT
>CAZEEB010000230.1:0-3367 GCA_964511245.1 uncultured Paludibacter sp. | reverse complement strand
CTCTTCTAAAGGTTTCGACCGTGTACAGGTCGATCAAATGGGAATGCTAGCCACTGTGATTAACAGCTTGGCTTTAAACTCTGCATTGGAATCAAAAGGAGTTAAATCGCGGGTACTTACTGCCATACGAATGGAACCTATTGGCGAATTTTACAGCAAACAAAAAGCCATTGCAAGCCTTAACAATTTTGAAGTGGTAATACTTTCAGCTGGAACTGGTAATCCGTTTTTTACCACTGATACTGGTTCATCACTTCGCGCCATTGAAATTGAAGCAGACATTATGCTGAAGGGAACACGTGTAGATGGCATTTATACGGCTGATCCTGAGAAAGATAAATCTGCAACAAAATTTACCGAAATAACATACGACGAAATTTATAACCGAAACCTGAAGGTAATGGATTTAACCGCCACAACAATGTGTAAAGAAAACAACATGCCAATTTACGTTTTTGATATGGATACTGTTGGAAATTTAAAGAAAGTGATGGCTGGTGAAAAGATTGGCACCTTGGTAAAAAATTAATTCTTCGAAAGCTAAAAATCTGTTAGCATACAACGTGAAACTCCAAAAACAATAAAATAAATTATGCAAGACATTAAACCGATTTTGACTCATGCTGAAGAAAACATGGAAGCTTCAACTCTGTTTTTAGATGAAGCATTGGCACATATTCGTGCAGGAAAAGCAAATGTTCGAATTTTAGACGGTGTAAAAGTTGAATATTATGGCTCGCATGTTCCGATTTCGAATGTAGCCAACATAACAACTCCGGATGCTAAAACCATTACAATTCAGCCTTACGAAAAGGCATTAATTGCCATTATTGAAAAAGCTTTATTAAATTCAGATGTAGGAATAACACCAATGAATAACGGTGAAACTATACGGTTGGGAATTCCACCACTAACAGAAGAACGCCGTCGGCAATTGGCGAAACAATCAAAAGCCGAATGCGAAGATGCCAAAATATCAGTTCGAAATGCACGACGAGATGCTATTGAACACATGAAAAAACTTGTAAAAGAAGGACTTCCAGAAGATATGGAAAAAGATGGAGAAGCAAGTGTTCAGAAAATACATGACAAATACATAAAAAAAATTGACGAAATGTATGCTGCCAAAGAAAAGGAAATAATGACAGTATAGAATTTTAATTTTCAATCAATTAAACTCCTGAGAAATTTCAGTCATTTCAATTTCATGAAACGACTGAAATTTTGATTTTTTTAAGCTTACCTTTACATAAAATGCAATAATGACAGGATTGGTAGTTAAAAATACCGGCAGCTGGTATCAAGTCAAAAGTTCCGAAAACGACTTAATAGAATGCAAAATGAAAGGTCATTTTCGTATGCAGGAAATTCGGAGTACAAATCCTATTGCAGTTGGCGATTGGGTTGATTTTGAAATGAATATAGATGGAACTGCTATGATTAACGCCATTCACGATCGAAAAAATTATATCGTCCGCCGGTCATCAAATTTATCAAAACAATCACATATATTAGCAGCTAATCTTGATTTAGTGGCACTTATAGTTACTGTGAACTACCCCGAAACTTCGAGCATATTTATCGACCGCTTTTTAGCCACTGCTGAAGCTTATAGAGTGCCTGCCTGCATTGTATTTAATAAAATTGACCGCTACAATGAAACGGAGAATAATTACCTCGAAAAATTAATTGACTTATACAAATCGCTTGCGTATTCGGTTTTTAAAATTTCGGCAAAACAAAAGATAAACATAGAAGAGCTTTCACTGTTTTTAAGTGGAAAAACAACACTTTTTTCCGGAAATTCAGGCGTTGGAAAATCAACCTTAATAAATTCAATAGTACCACATTCGTTGGCTAAAACAGCCGAAATCTCATCATATCATAATAAAGGAATGCATACCACCACATTTTCAGAAATGTTTGAATTAGCCACTGGTGGTCATATTATTGACACACCGGGTATCAAAGGTTTTGGCACATTTGATATGCAAACTACGGAGATTGGACATTATTTTAAAGAAATATTTGTTCTGTCGGCTAAATGTAAATTTGCAAATTGCAGCCATGTACACGAGCCAGAATGTGCTGTAATAGAGGCCATAACTACAAAAAAAATAAGTTCATCGCGCTATCAAAGTTATTTAAGTATTTTAAAAGATTGCAAGGAAGGAAAATATCGATAAAAAGTATATTTTTATACATTTAACTATCAATTTATTGCAAAAACCCATCGAAATACAAAATTATTAAATACATTTGCATAAATATTTTACAATCAGCATAATTTCACAATTCAAAACTTGAAAAATTGGTACTATGGCACAACATCAAATTGATAGATTAGATAAAAAAATTTTACAGCTTATTTCGCAGGATGCACGAATTCCATTTTTAGAAGTTGCCCGCGAATGTAATGTTTCAGGTGCAGCCATTCACCAACGTATTCAGAAACTCAGAAACACCGGAATTATTAAAGGTTCGGAGTTTGTAATTGATACTTATAAAGTTGGATTTCAGACTTGTGCATACATTGGAATTATTCTGAATGATATAAAGATGTTTAATTCAGTAGTAGAAGATTTAAAAAAAGTACCCGAAGTAGTTGAATGTCATTACGCTACAGGTAAATATTCTATGTTTGTGAAAATTTATGCTAAAGATAACCGGCATTTACTACAAATTATACTTGATCATTTAACTCTTATACCAGGTATTGCTCATACCGAAACTTTCCAAATATCGTTGGATGAAATTTTCCGTCGCCAACTTTCTGCATTCGAAATCGATTCGAACGTAGAAGTCATTGATGAAGACTAAATTAACTTGTATGTATTGCAGAAAAAGTTTTTAACGTGAATATCAAATTGAATCTTATTTAGACACAATAAATATCTGAAAAATTGTATTTATTTCAGAAAATTGCTTAAGCTCTGTAATTTGTACTACTAACCACCAAATTTGCATACTATATTTAGCTACTTCTTAAAAAAAAATAAATATTAAATTGAGAGTAATCTGTATTGAAACTGAATTTACTTTTCTTTCTCTAATATGATATTTTGATATTCCAACTCTCTTGTAAGATGCTTTTTGCTACCTTTCATTTTGAAACCAACAGTAATTATTAAACATTTACAAAACATATTGATTTGAGCAAAACATATTAACTGTTGCATTCATGTTGTTTTTTGGTTTACATCCTGGTTTACATAAGGTCATAAATTAACACTAAAATCGTCAAAGATTGAAAAATGTTGTTAGGATAGGCTAAAAAGAAAAACACTCTAAATCAATGATTTAAAGTGTTTTATAAGTGGTACCACCAGGAATCGAACCGGGGACACAAGGATTTTCAGTCCTTTGC
>CAZEEB010000229.1:0-3392 GCA_964511245.1 uncultured Paludibacter sp. | reverse complement strand
GTGGGCAATAATAGCAATATTTCTAATTTTCTGCATGTAACACAATCTTTTTTTTTGAGGGTGCAAAGGTAACTAAAATAATTCAAATACTATTTTGTTTTCGAATACATCTGATTATTAAGACATAAACCATCTGATTTGAAATTTTTATTACAACATTTATTCGAAATTTGTTTGAAAAAAGAGCTAAACTTTTGTCAGAAAGAAAAAAAAATAGTACTTTTGCAGTCCGTTTTTAGCGTAATCTCTGACAGCAATAGTGAGAACTGTGAATATTGCGTTGAAAATCAACAAAATCAAATAATAAAACAAAATGGACTTTATTAAAGTTGCAGAACAAGCATTTTTGGTTGAAACATCACATCCTCAATTCAAAGCAGGTGATACAGTAACCGTTGCTTATCGAATTATTGAAGGTACAAAAGAGCGTATTCAGGAATATCGCGGCGATGTTATCAAAATCGTTGGACATGAAGGTCGCAAACGTTTTACCGTTCGTAAGATTTCAGGAAACGTAGGTGTAGAAAGAATTTTCCCAATGGACTCACCTTTCATTGAAAGTATTACAGTAAATAAACGAGGTAAAGTACGTCGTGCTAAATTGTATTATTTACGCGCACTTACCGGTAAGAAAGCACGCATCAAAGAAAGACGCGTATAAGTTTGAAATCAATTTATTCAAAAAAAGAAATTCGTGTTCAGATATACGAGTTTCTTTTTTTTTGCTTATACTACAAAGTATTTTCAATTAAATTATTCATCAAAAAAATACAACTCCTAAAATTTCACTGTATCCTGATTTTTTTCTTATCTTTGTAAAAAGCAATTTAAAACAGGCTAAATAAACAAAAAAATGAATTCAATAAAGCTATTACAACCAGTTGCAGTTTGGGAATATTTCTTTGAAATTACACAAATTCCGCGTCCTTCAAAAAAAGAGACTAAAATGATTCAATTTCTTGAATCATTTGGATTAAAGCGCCACTTACAAACTAAAATTGACAAAGCCGGTAATGTGTTAATTAGCAAGCCTGCAACCTCAGGGTACGAAGATAAGCCCACTATAGTGCTTCAAGCGCACATGGATATGGTGTGTGAGAAAAACAGTGATACACAATTTAATTTTGATACCGACCCAATTCAACACTATATTGAAGATGATTGGGTAAAAGCCAGAGGGACAACTCTTGGTGGCGATAATGGAATTGGAATGGCTATGATGCTGGCAATTTTGGATTCTGATAGTATAGTTCATCCTGCCTTAGAATGCCTTTTTACGGTTGATGAAGAGACCGGGCTAACCGGCGCTTTCGCACTGGAAAATGATTTTTTGACAGCTAAGGTGTTAATAAATCTTGACTCAGAGGATGATGGAGTTGTTTTTATTGGTTGCGCCGGCGGAGTTGATACTACTGTAAGCATGAACTATAGTACTGTACAATCTCCTGAAAATTATTTTGCATTTTCTGTTTCGGTAAAAGGACTTTGTGGCGGTCATTCTGGAGATGATATAGAAAAAGGACGGGGAAATGCGATTAAAATTGTAAACCGTTTTTTGTGGTTAATAAACAAAAAAACCGATCTACGATTAGTAAGCTTCAATGGGGGAAACTTACGAAATGCTATAGCCCGCGAAGCTGTGGCAGAAGTCTGTGTGCCATGGTCGGAAAAAGAAAATATTCGTGTGCTATTCAATCAATATATAGCTGATATAGAAAATGAACTTGCTGATGTGGAACCAAAAATGAAATTAACGCTTGAATCAGAATCTATACCTGAATTAATAATTGATAAAAATAGTTCAGATAATATTATAAATGCCCTCTATGGGTGTCCAAATGGAGTAATTGGCATGAGTAGAGATATGGCGAATCTGGTTGAAACATCAACCAATCTTGCCTCAGTCAAAATGCTTGCTGATAATTCTGTATTAATAACTACAAGTCAGCGAAGCTCCACAGAATCACTGAAATATGATATAATGCAACAAGTAGAATCTGTTTTTGCATTAACTGGCGCAACAATTACGCATGGTGATGGATATCCGGGTTGGAAGCCAAATTTAAAGTCGGAAATTCTAAAAACCGCTCAACAAAGTTATGTAAAACTTTATGGCAATGAACCCCAAATTAGAGCCATCCATGCCGGACTTGAATGTGGTTTGTTTCTTGAAAAATACCCTTTTTTGGATATGATTTCAATTGGGCCTCAAATGGCTGGAGTTCACTCACCCGATGAAAGGCTTAGTATTAGTTCCACACAAAATTGTTGGAAATGGCTAGTGGATATTTTGGCTACAAATAACTGAATTAACGGGCAAAATTGATAAACTTAAATTTTGCCAAAAAGGAAGATTCATTAAAAAACAATATGGAATTTTACGAAAATCTTACTGAAAACCAGATTAGGAATAATGTAGTGTTGGCTTCAAACAAACGCAAAATCATCAATGATCCTGTATTTGGATTTATAAATATTCCAAATAATTTTTTGTATGACATTATTCAACATCCCTATTTTCAGCGATTAAACAGAATCAAACAATTAGGATTATCGTCAGTTGTATATCCCGGCGCTCAACATACCCGCTTGCAACATTCACTAGGAGCAATGCATCTAATGGGTGAAGCCATTAATCAACTTCGCGATGCGGGACATAAAATTACAAAGGCCGAATCAGAATCTGTACAAGCTTGCATTTTATTGCATGATATTGGTCATGGACCTTTTTCGCATACACTGGAACAGAGTTTGGTTAGTGGAGTGAGTCATGAAGAGCTATCGCTTATTATGATGGAAGCCTTAAATATAGAGTTTAAGGGCAAGCTTACAATTGCTTTGCAAATTTTTAGGAATCAATATCATAAAAAATACTTACACCAATTAGTTGCCAGTCAGCTTGATATGGATAGATTGGATTATTTGAGTAGAGATAGTTTTTACTCGGGAGTTAGTGAGGGGATAATTGGTGCAGCACGAATTATTAAAATGCTGAACATTCACGATGACAAATTGGTAGTTGAAGCCAAAGGAATTTATTCAATTGAAAAGTTTCTTGTTGCTCGAAGGCTAATGTACTGGCAGGTTTATTTGCATAAAACATCTGTTGCTGCTGAAAAAATGTTGATGAATATTCTGAAACGAGCCAAATACCTGGCATATAATGGTATAGAATTATTTGCTTCACCAGCGCTTCGATATTTTTTATATAACAAAATTGATAAATCAAATTTCACTGATTCAGAGATTGGTATAGAGAATTTTGTATTACTCGATGATTCTGATATTGTATGTGCTATTAAGGTTTGGTCGACCCATCCCGATACCATACTTTCAACTTTATCGTATGCCTTTACTCATCGTCGATTATTTAAAGTAATAGTAAGTTCAAA
>CAZEEB010000228.1:0-3401 GCA_964511245.1 uncultured Paludibacter sp. | reverse complement strand
AATCCTGCGGAAGTCCGATAAATGGAAGCTCAGACGAATTTCCTGAATAAAAATTATTCGGCACCGGATTGGGAAAATACGTTTTTCGGGTCAGGTTCGACCAAACTGTTGCGTTATTTTCAGTTCCGTTCAATCGCTGACCGGTTTCGCCATCGTGATTTCCCAATACTAGAAAAAGTGGAGATTGAAGCAGACCAAAATAATACCGCTGTGCAATATACTGATTCAAAGCATTTTTGTACTGATCCCGGTATTTGTCCGTCATAAATGTATCGCCCAAATCGAAGTGAAAATCGGCCGAATCTCCTGCGGCATTTTGCAAAGTGGTTTTATAGGTTTCCACAAAGGCATTTTGGTCTAAATGCGAATCGGCGGTAATAGTAAATGTAAAATTCGAGTTTTTCGACCGTTGCGTATGAAAGCGAAAAATATCAGAAACTGTTTTTCCATTTTCAAGAATAAGTCGGTAAAAATATTGTTTATCTGATTGTAAATCAGTCAACAAAACTTCTGTTGGTTTCGATTGCTCAAAATTTATCAGCTTCGTTTTCAGCTTTTTATCGGTCGAGTTCCAGTATTCAACTTGTCCGCTTGCAGGTTTATAATATAAAATGGATAAGGTGATTGAATTGGCTGTGGGACGACCCAAAATAATATCAAATGGATGAGCTGGTACCAGCGTATTAAATACTGTTGCTTCGCGGTTGTCTTTTAGGAAATTTTTAGGTTTTTCATTTCGTTGCCCAAATGCAAAAGTAAAAAACAGTAGACTCACTAAAAGACTTAATTTGCGTTTAAAATTTTGCATTGACTTCCAGATTAAACCATAAAATTCTTGTCCAGAAATTCCTGAAACTGAGTTTTGTATTGTTGACTTACCGGAATAATTGTTCCGTCATCGTACACAATTTCGTTACGTTCTATCATATTGACTTTCTGGAGGTTAACAATGTATGATTTATGAACCCGCATAAACATGGAAGCCGGCAGTTGTGCTTCGAGCGATTTCAGACTTATCAGCGACATAATAGGTTTCCGATTGGACAAATGTATTTTGACATATTCGCTCATTCCCTGAATATAAGTTATTTCGCTGAAATTTATGCGGATAATTTTGTATTCAGACTTTATAAAAAGAAAATCTTTAGTTGCTTCAACCTGTGAGTTTCTTTCATTTCGGATTTCAAGCCATTCTTTAGCCTTATTAACCGCTTTTGTAAACTCAGGCATATCTATTGGTTTTAACAAATAATCCAGAGCATCAGCCTTAAAACCGTCGAGTGCGTATTCACTATAGGCAGTTGTAAATATAAAAATTGGCTTTTTCTTTAAATTATTGACCAATTCAAATCCTGTTAAATCCGGCATTTGAATATCCACAAACAATAAATCAATTTCAGTATCATTCAGATACTTAAATGCTTCAACCGGATTTGTAAACTTTTCTAGCAACTCCAAAAATGGAATTTGGTTAATATACCGTTCAAGAACACTCAGTGCCAGTGGCTCGTCATCAACAATCACACATTTTATAGTCATATTAGAGGTATTTTAAGAGTGACATCAAAGTATTTTTCGGGCGAACTGATTGATAATAAATATTTTTCAGCAAAAAACAGATTCAATCTGTTTTTGGTGTTTTCAATTCCAAATCCACCATTTTCTATGTTAGTTTTCATGTTTGTTTTTATATTAAAACATTTAAATACCAGCATTTTATCTTCAAAACCGAACGAAATGACTATTTTACTTTTATTGCCATTACCACCACCATGTTTAAAGGCGTTTTCGATAAACGAGATAAACAACAAAGGTGGTATTTCTAAATCGTTGTATTGATCAGGTAATTTTAGTTCAATTATAGTATCAGTATCAAATCGAAGTTTCATCAAATCAATATAACTTTTCACAAACTCAAATTCTTTGCTTATCAGCACTTTAGCATTCTCATTTTCATAAAGCATATAGCGCATTAATTTAGATAGTTTCATTACAGCTTCTTTTGCTTTATACGAATCAATGTCAATCAGTGCGTAAATATTATTCAGGGTATTCATCAAAAAATGTGGACTTACCTGATAACGAAGCATTTCCAATTGCATCTTTGAATTTTGCTTTTCAAGAATATATTGTTTTTCTTCATTCTCATGCCATTTTTTTGAAAAAAGAAGTCCGGAATCAACTCCTGCTATTAGCAAAGCATACATTAAAAGATGTGCGTAGGGCGGTATAGGTGTCGGTTTATTCTGATCTTTATTAACTACTATTATTTGCGGTTTATAAGCATTGTCGTAGTAATAGTATGAAAAAGAGCATGTTGCAATGAAGCTCAAAATGGAAATGCAGTAAATAATAAATTTTTGCCTTAATAAAAATTTGGGAGCAAAAAGCCAATGATTGATTGCAAAAATGGGTATCAACAAAACTTGATCCTGCCAAATTTTGAAAATATGAAGCCAGCTTATCTCGCCATTAACCCTTGTGAAAAGTACAGGCAAAAGAAATAAAATCAGAAATACAAATGCCATAATATAAAACCCGAAATTTCGTGCAAGGATATATTGTTTGGATTTTGAAATTAGGTTCATTGTATTAACGATATTATTTTTTCTGATTGCGAGAAACTATCCGATATAATTGAAACAATATAAATACCATTTATTATTTTATTACCCACATTATCAATAAGTTTGAAACATTTTGTTTCACCGGATACAATATTTTCTGTGGAACTGTATTGATTAATCATTCTTCCATTTAAATCTGAAACCCTGATTTTATATCCTTTAGTACATGAGTCATTGAACCGAACATAAAAATCCATGCCATTATGATTGGAATAAATCAAACAGCTTGATTGATTAGTCATAGATACATCTTTTAAACCGCTTATGGTTGAACATTTTACAGAATATGAATACAAAATATCGCCATTTTTGGAAGTAGTTGTTTCGTCTTTAGCTAATTTCGCATTTATAAAATCTACTTTCACACTATCAGGATTAACTGTGACCTTAAGATGTCCACTCCCTTTTAGAATAGTTCCGGTAAATGCAGCTCCATTGGCAATATATCCAAGAGTATACGAAGAGTCGCTGGGCATTGGAACAGTTTGATACACAATTTTATCCAAGTTTTCATAGGCATAAACATGATCGTGGCCTTGAAAGAATACATTCACATGATTTGCCACCATTAACTGATGTATTGGCATTGCCCAACCCGGACGATTTGCTGCAAATTTATTTGTTCCATTATCCATACCGCCCCATTCATAAGTTTTTGCAATTAATACACCACCGCGCGTTTCACCCATAACGTGATGGCAAAATACAAATTTATATTTGGCAGTGCTGGTTTCAAGGGTTTGTTTCAGCCAGTCGTACTGAGTTTTTCCAATG
>CAZEEB010000227.1:0-3433 GCA_964511245.1 uncultured Paludibacter sp. | reverse complement strand
CCAAAGTATTTACGTCGCAAGACAGTGCATGTACCGGAATTCTGAGCGGAAAAGTGGTTGCAGGTGATGTGGTAGTTATTACTCATGAAGGGCCAAAAGGCGGTCCGGGAATGCAGGAAATGCTTTATCCGACTTCGTATATCAAATCAAAACATCTTGGAAAAGAGTGTGCGTTGATAACCGATGGTCGTTTCTCAGGTGGAACATCCGGTTTATCTATCGGACATATTTCTCCCGAAGCTGCTTCAGGCGGTAATATCGGACTGATTGTGGATGGTGATATTATTGAAATTGATATTCCAAACCGCACAATTAATGTAAAGGTAAGCGAGGCAGAATTGCTGAAACGTCGGGATGCTGAATTAGCCCGTGGCAACGATGCATTCAAGCCTAAAGATAGAAATCGTGTTGTTTCAAAAGCCCTTCGTGCATACGCCAGTATGGTTAGTTCTGCCGATAAAGGTGCGGTGAGAATGGTGGATTAATATTGATTTAACTTGATGAATAAAAGTTTAAAAGAAAATAATTTACTTATTCAGTTTGCAATTGTTGTGGTTGCTTTACTGCTTTTTGTTCCGGGACTTGGTGTGGTGCATCTTTTCGATTGGGATGAAATTAACTTTGCCGAATCTGCCCGTGAAATGCTTATAACTCACGATTATCTGACGGTAAAAGTGAATTTTGAGCCTTTTTGGGAAAAACCGCCTTTGTTTATGTGGATGCAAGTACTTTCGATGAAAGTATTCGGTGTTAATGAATTTGCAGCTCGTTTCCCCAATGTCATTGTTGGTATTACATCGTTGTTAGTTCTGTACAATATTGGACGTAAACTCAAAAACAAAAAGTTCGGATATATCTGGATGATGATGTACGTGTGTTCATTGTTTCCTTTCTTTTATTTCAAATCGGGTATTATCGATCCATGGTTTAATCTGTTTATTTTTTTGGGTATTTACTATTTTGTACAGTTTAGTTATAAAGAAAACAAAGGCAACCCATATTTACAAGTAGCATTGTCGGCTCTGTTTCTGGGGTTGGCTATTCTAACAAAAGGACCTGTAGGCTTATTGATATTTTTACTAACATTCGCGATATATCTCATTTTTAATAAATTTAAACTCAACTATAACTGGAAACACGTGCTGCTATTTGCAGTTATAATAACTTTTGTTGGATGTTTTTGGTTTGTACTTCAGATTTTAAATGGGAACTATCGGATTATTCAGGATTTTATTGTTTATCAGATTCGGTTGTTCCAAACAAAAGATGCAGGACATGGGGGATTTTTATTGTACCATTTTGTCATAATTTTAGTTGGTGTTTTCCCTGCTTCCATATTGGCATTGCCTAGCTTTAGTCCTTCAGTTTTGAGGCATGAAGAAGATGTAAAAATGGTTCATTTTTTCAAGTGGATGTTGATTCTTTTTTGGGTGGTACTGATATTGTTTACTATTGTAAAAACTAAAATAGTACATTATTCTTCCATGTGTTATTTCCCGCTTACTTTCCTTGCTGCATGGTATATTGATAAGCTGATAGAGAAACAATGGAAGTTTCCTAATTATTTAAAAGTTATCCTCATTGCTTTGGCGGCAATATACGGCTTGGTATTAACGGTGGTAACCTTGTTCGACAAATTTAAAGTATTTTTGTACCCTTACGTAAAAGACGAATTTGCGCTGGGTAATATGCGGGCTACTGCCAAATGGATTGGTTTTGAACCATTAGTTGGTGTTTTGCTGTTTGCAACTACACTTTTATTCTGTCTTAAAGTGTCAAAAACAGTAAACCTGAAATCATTTAATATTCTGTTACTTGGTTCGTTGTTTTTTATTTCAGTTTGCATCTTTTTTGTGGCACCTCAGGTAGAAAAATACAGTCAGGCAGCCGCAATTGAATTCTACGAAAGCAAAAAAGGAGAGGATTGCTATATTTTAGTGATGAATAAAAGTTATGCCCATTACTTTTATTCCAACCGTTTGCCACAAAATAAATGTGCAGATGACACATTGTTGATACATGGAAAAATTGATAAACCCTGTTATTTTGTAGTGAAAGATACAAGGCAAAGAAAAGTAGACTTTTCAAAAAAAACACCAGAAGCCCAATTATTGTATAGAAAAAATGGCTTTGCATTTTATGTTCGTAAGCCCCAAATATATAATCAAAATAAATAGATCTATCACAGGAGAATGATAAACGGGAAGAGAATAATAGTGGTGATGCCAGCTTATAATGCTGAAAAAACATTAGAACAAACCTATTCAGAAATACCTTTTGACATAGTAGATGAAGTAATTTTAACAGATGATTTCAGTACTGATCGTACTATAGCTAAAGCCAATGAATTAGGAATCAAAGAAATACAAGTTCACAAAAAAAATATAGGTTACGGCGGTAATCAGAAAACTTGTTACAACCGTGCTCTAGAACTGGGTGCTGATATAGTAATTATGTTACATCCTGATTATCAATATACGCCAAAATTGATTCAATCTATTTCGTATATCATTGCTTCCGATTTATATCCGGTAGTGTTGGCTTCACGAATTTTGGGAAAAGGGGCTCTAAAAGGTGGAATGCCAATGATAAAGTATATAGCTAATAGGTTCCTGACATTGATACAAAACATATTACTACGGCAAAAATTATCAGAATATCATTCGGGTTACAGGGCTTTTTCGGCAGATGTACTCCGTAAAATTAATTTCAATATTAATTCTGACGACTTTATTTTTGATAACGAAATGTTGTCACAGATTTTTTATGCGGGTTATGAGATTGGTGAGATAACTTGTCCGACAAAATATTTTGAAGAAGCATCTTCGATTAATTTTTATCGAAGTTCGGTGTATGGAATTGGTGTATTGCGTGTTTCATTCGTACATTGTTTATGTAAATGGGGATTAATGAAATCGAAACTGTACAAATGATAAAAAAAATAGCTACTGGAAAAACTAACAATATCTATATTCAACTTTTACGTTATTTATTTGCGGGTGGTATTGCTTTTGTTGTAGATGTCAGCATTTTATTTGTGCTGACTGAGTTTGCTCATATTCATTATATGATATCTTCAACAATTAGTTTCACTATAGGATTAATAATTAGTTATTTAATAAGCATTTTATGGGTTTTTGACGAAAAACGCATTGAGAAAAAAACAGTTGAACTGACAGTATTTGCAGCAATCGGAGGTGTAGGATTAGTAATGACGTCTTCGTTTATGTGGATTTTTACATCAATACTGACATTACATTACCTTTTCTCAAAAATACTAACTACTGCCATTGTTTTTTCATGGAACTTTTTGGCAAAAAAAAGAATTCTTTTTACAAAAAAAATGAAGTGATTATGAATAAAAAAATAACAGGCGCCCATGCTTTTATGCAGGCGCTTTTAGAAGAAGGTGTTGATACCATTTTCGGGTATC
>CAZEEB010000226.1:0-3452 GCA_964511245.1 uncultured Paludibacter sp. | reverse complement strand
CCACGACCCCCTGCTCCCAAAGCAGGTGCGCTAACCGGACTGCGCTACACCCCGTTGCAATTCTATTTCTGAAAAGCGAGTGCAAAGATACTTTCTTTTTCTGATATTACAAACTAATTATAGTATTTTTGTACTGAAAATATTTTAGGTTTTTAAAAGTATTTTCAACTGCTTGAAAATTAATTATATAGTAATGCCTGGTATATATATTCACATTCCATTTTGTAAAAAGCGATGCAGCTATTGCGATTTCTATACAGAAATTGCCCCTAAATATATTCCTAGAATGATTGAATCGATTTGTAAAGAAATTGAACTTAAAGCAAATTATTTGAAAACAAAAGGAATTGATACTATTTACTTTGGTGGTGGTACTCCAAGTGTGCTGAAGCCTCAACAATTTAGCGCTATTTTTAATACAATTCATTCATTTTTCGAAATTTCCGAAAATGCAGAAATTACTTTTGAGGCGAACCCTGATGATTTGACAATTGATTTTTTTAAGTCGATAAACAAATTGCCATTCAATAGATTAAGCATTGGAATACAATCTTTTGATAATGGAGATTTAACGCGAATAAACCGAAGACATAATGGAAATCAAGCAATTAATGCTGTTTGTAATGCCCAAAATGCAGGATATAATAATATTAGTATAGATTTAATTTATGGATTACCATTTCAAACCATTCAAAAATGGGAAAATCAGCTTGATATAGCCTTGAATTTAAATATCCAACATATTTCAGCGTATGGATTGACTTATGAAAAAGGAACAAAACTTTGGGAACAGCGTGAAAATCATGAAATTCTGGCGGTTGACGATGATACAATGAATGAAATGTATTTATTGTTGGTTAAAAAAATGAAAGAAAATGGGTTTGAAGCCTATGAAATTTCTAATTTTGCACTATCTGGTTATAGATCTAAACACAATTCTTCATATTGGAAACAAGAACCTTATATTGGAATCGGACCATCGGCTCATTCTTATAATATTGTATCAAGACAATGGAATATTCCGTCAATTCTTGATTATATGAATGCAATTGAAAATAATAAAGGTTTTTTTGAGTCTGAAGTACTTTCAATAGCTGAACAATACAATGATTATGTGATGATTTCTCTAAGAACAATGGAAGGTGTTGACATGGAGTATATTAGTCGGAAATTTGGTCATGTTTTTAGAAATGAATGTTTACAGAATAGTCGTTTGTTTTTAGAAAATTCACAACTTGAACTTATCGATAATCATTTAAAATTAACCACGAAAGGAGTTCTAATTTCTAATCAAATTCTAATCAATTTAATGAAAGTATAATTAATAAAATAATTCGTACTTTTGTGGCTTTAAAATACATAAGATTTTATGGAGAATACAACTAAAAAACGCGATTTTCGTTCATTATTTAAGCGTTATTTTTGGCGACTTTTTGTAGTTGGAGTAATTGCAATAGTATTAATGTTTGTGTTTATTAATTTGGGATGGATTGGATATTTACCGCCAATTGATGAACTGCAAAATCCAAAAAATAAATATGCGACTGAGATATATTCATCTGATTTACAGTTATTAGGACGTTATTTTTATAGCAAGCAGAATAGAGTAGGGGTTCATTACAACGAAATATCAAGCAATGTTGTGAATGCTTTAGTTGCAACAGAAGATGTTCGCTTTTATGATCATTCAGGAATTGATGGACGCTCATTAACTCGAGCATTTATCCTTACGGGTATTGCTCACCGAAAAAACTCAGGAGGTGGTAGTACCATTACTCAACAATTAGCCAAGCAATTATATTCTCCTCAAGCTGGAAATTTTATTGAACGAGCACTTCAAAAACCTATAGAATGGGTTATTTCAGTAAAATTGGAGCGTCTTTACACGAAAGAAGAGATATTGGCAATGTACCTCAATCAGTTTGATTTTTTGAATAATGCTGTTGGAATTAAATCGGCATCTCAAATTTATTTTAGTAAATTGCCAGCTAATTTGAAGATTGAAGAAGCTGCCACTTTGGTAGGAATGTGTAAAAATCCAGCTTATTTTAATCCGGTAAGATACTCTAAACGAACTATGGAGCGCAGAAATGTGGTGTTAAATCAAATGCGAAAAGCCGACTTTATAACCCGTCAGCAGTTTGATTCATTAAAAACTATACCATTGGTTTTGAAATATCAAAAGGTAGATCATAAACTTGGACTAGCAGCCTATTTTCGAGAGTATTTGCGTTCAGTATTATCTGCAAAAGAACCCGTAAAAAGTGATTATGCAAGTTGGCAAATGGATAAGTATGAACAAGATAAAAAAGCATGGGAAACAAATCCATTGTATGGTTTTTGTAACAAAAATAAAAAACCGGATGGAACACCCTACAACATTTATACCGATGGGCTCAAAATATATACCACTATCGATTCTCGCATGCAGCACTACGCTGAAGAAGCAGTAACTGAGCACATGCAAGGACTTCAGAAAAGTTTTTTCAAAGAAAAGAAAAAAAGAACTTATGCACCGTTTGCTCGCAATATGAAACCGGAAGATATTGAGGCTGCATTGAATCATTCAATGAAACAGTCCGAACGATATATTCGAATGAAAAATGAAGGAATATCGGATACTGAAATTCGTACTGCATTTAAGCAACCAATTGAAATGCAGGTGTTTTCGTATGATGGTGTAATTGATACTTTGTTGTCGCCAATTGATTCAATTCGCTACCATAAATATTTTTTACGTTGTGGTTTTATGTCAATGAATCCGCACAACGGTGAAGTAAAAGCCTATATTGGTGGACCGGATTTTTCGCAATTTCAATATGATATGGTAAATGTTGGACGGCGACAGGTTGGTTCCACCGTAAAACCTTATTTATATACACTTGCCATGGAGGAGGGAATGTGGCCTTGTGATAAAACAGCTTGGCAACCAATAACTTTAATAGATGGAACTGGTAAACCCTGGGCACCAAAAACAACTACTAAAAATAAAAAAATCGGTGATATTGTTTCATTACGTTGGGGCTTGGCTAACTCCGATAACTGGATTTCGGCTTATCTGATGAGTTTGTTTTCACCCGAAGCAATGCTAAAAATGATGCGTTCATTTGGTGTTAGTGGTCAAATTGACCCAGTCGTTTCGCTTTGTTTAGGTCCATGCGAAATTTCTGTTGCCGAAATGGTTCAAGCCTATACTGCTTTCCCAAACAAAGGAATTCGGGTTGAACCATTATATGTTACCCGAATTGAGGATGCAAATGGAAATATAATTGGAAAATTCACACCCCAAATGCACGAAATATTTAGTGAAACTACCTCTTATAAAATGGTTTACATGATGCAGGGAGTTGTTGATGGCGGTACAGGTGGAAGAATACGTTACACTTATGGGTTACATATGCCAATGGGTGGTAAAACCGGTACAACTCAAAATAACTCCGATGGTTGGTTTA
>CAZEEB010000225.1:0-3491 GCA_964511245.1 uncultured Paludibacter sp. | reverse complement strand
GTGTGCTCTTCCGATCTCATCTTTAATATACTGGTCTTCTATATTATTCATCCATGCCCCTGCCCTTTTACCAGCACGTGGGAAGTAATCGGTATACAAAATGCCTATTAATGAATCATCGGCATCGTTCACTTCAAATACTTCCACATCAGGATCATATACAGGCATATCGCTTAATTTTTTGAACTTCAATCCGTACAATTTTGAAGCTAGATCGAACACACCCTGACGAACATTTTCCAATTTGAAGTATGGACGAAGTGCTTCTTCTTCCAAATCGTATTTAACTTTACGAAGTTTTTCGGAATAGTACCACCAATCCCAAGCTTCTAATTTTTGTTTTTTTCCATCAGCATCCATGAGTTTTTGCAATTCAGCGGCTTCTTCTTTAGCTTTTGCCAGCGCTGGAGTCCAAACGGTGTTCAATAATTCATATACAGCTTTTGGCGTTTTTGCCATGGTATCATCCAAAATAAAATCGGCCGAAGTGGCAAACCCAAGCAATTGAGCTTTTTGGGTTCGCAGTTTCATTATTTTATTAATAACTTCATCGTTATTGCTTGCATTATTGTGATTAGCCCTGGTAGTATAAGCCAGAAGCAGTTCTTTACGCAGTTCACGGTTTTGGCTATATTGTAATACCGGTATAAAACTGGCTTTATGTGTAGTGAATACCCATTTCCCTGACATTTTGGCATCTTTTGCGGCTTCGGCAGCAGCCTGAACAACGCTTTCGGGCAATCCTGCTAAATCGGATTTTTTATCAATTATTTTTCGGTATGCATTGGTTTCGTCTAACACATTTTTGCCAAAAGCCAATTGTGCCAATCCAAGTTCTTTATTAATAGCACGTAGTTTTATTTTTTGTGTTGGATTTAAAGCAGCTCCACTGCGGATAAAACTACGGTAATATTTTTCCAACAATCGGATTTGTTCTTCGGTCAAACTGGATTTGGTCCGATTATCATAAATTATTTTTACACGGGCAAATAAATTCTCATTCAGGTAAATATTATCATTATGTTCGGATAAGATGGGTGATATTTCGGTTACAATTTTTTCCATTCCCACATTGGTATTGTTGGAATACAGATTGAAGAAAACCGAAGAAACTTTTTTCAATAATTCGCCACTAAATTCCATTTTTTCGATGGTATTTGCAAAAGTAGGCGTTTCTGAACTATTGGCAATTGCATTAATTTCGGCTTGATGCTGTTTAATACCTTCATTAAAAGCCGGTAAATAATGCTCATTCTTTATTTTGTC
The DNA here is from genome assembly GCA_964511245.1 of uncultured Paludibacter sp. GTDB lineage: Bacteria > Bacteroidota > Bacteroidia > Bacteroidales > Paludibacteraceae > Paludibacter. The sequence goes on along the minus strand of CAZEEB010000225.1, from coordinate 2,225 downwards.
GAATGGTGGTGCACCGTATTTATTTTTGTAGGTTTCGAAAAACGGATTTTCAGACTTTACATATCCCATAAAAAAAATTCCAATTAGTAAAATTAATACTGTTTTTTTCATTTTGAATATTACATTTAATTGTGAAACTTATTTGAGCACAAAGATAAATTATCATATTATTATATTATAATTCAGTGCTTTGGCTATTTCCCTGTCTTTTTTTAATTGTTCAATCAATTCATTTATTTCGTTAAATTTATGCTCATCGCGAATTTTTTTCAAAAACTCCACTTTTATAATCTGGTTATAAATATCAGTGTCAAAATCAAAGATATTGACTTCGAGACTTAGCTGATTATCATTGGCAAGTGTAGGACGAGTGCCAATATTCATCATGCCACTGTAGCGGTTTTCATTCCAGTAAATCCGTACGGCATAAACTCCCTGAGGTGGGATTAGTTTGTCGGAATCAATGACATATAAATTAGCTGTTGGAAACCCAATTTTTCGACCCATCTTAAACCCTGTAATTACCTTACCCTGAATAGAATAGGTATAACCCAATAAGCGGTTGGCTGATACTATTTCGGAGCGTTGCAATGCCAGTCTAATTTCGGAAGAACTTATATGATCATCTTCGGGAGTGCTGTATGGCTGTGCCTGAATAACTTCTATACCTAGTTTTTCTCCATACTGTTTATATTCCAGAAATCCATCGGCACGATTATATCCAAAACGGTGATCATGCCCCACTAACAAAGTTGAAACGCTGAATTGTTTCAGTAGAACAGTTTTCAAAAAGTCGTAAGCCGACAATTGTGCCATTTCGACAGTAAAATCAAGCACAATTATTTTATCAACATGGGTCAATTCGATGTGTTCCTTTTTTTCGTCAAGCGTGTTTAGAAGCATCGGCTGAAAATCAGAATTTAGCACTTTGCGAGGATGGGTATTGAATGTGATAACGAGGCTTTTCTGATTTTTTACACGTGCCAATGCCTTCAACTCCTCAATAAGAAATTGATGTCCGGTATGTACACCGTCAAAAAATCCAACAGTAGCAACGTAATTCAACTAATGATTATAGTTTATTAATTTAACCCTCTGATTGTTAGCTGGTTTAACCAACTCAATTCCTCATTTACATTTACCAGGTATGAGTGAATACCTAGTTTTTTGGCTTGTTCAATATTTTTGAATCCATCGTCCAAAAACAGACATTCCTCAGGATTCACTTTTGCGTCGTGCAATAGAGCTTCAAATATTTCTGTATCCGGTTTTGCCATTTTCATTTCGTACGAATAATAACATTTATCAAAAACATCATTGATTTTCAGACCATATCGAGCAAATTCGTTTACAGCACTCACTTCAATATGGAGTGGATTGGTGTTGCTTAGTAAAAGTAAGCGAAAGCTTTGTTTTAGTTTGAGCAATATATCAATTTTGTATGCCGGAATGTCAACTAAGAACAAACACCATGCATCTATAATTTGTTGATGAGAAAGTGGAGTATTAGTCAATTTTTGAACTTCGTCACAAAATTCCACTATTCCAATTTCACCTTTTTCGAATTGAAGGAAAAAACCTTTTTGCCCAAAATTACTTAACTTATCTTCAAAATCACGCACACCAAGCTCTTTGAACCGATTTATACATCGGTCAAGATCAAGATTTATCAGCACACCACCAAAATCGAAAATAATGGTGGTTATGTTGTTGAATTGTTTCATTTTAAAAATATTTTTTAAACAATATTTTGCGCTTTAGTTTTTATTGCCACAAAGATACAATTAATTTAGCTAATCAAAAACACAAAAGATGATAGCAATATAATGAGAAAGGGACGAATAGAATCCGCCCCTTAAACTTGAAATTTAAAATATTAAAATTTAGAATGTAAAAATCGTTTCTTTAAATATCTCGCTAACGGTTGGGTGAGGGAAAACAACTTCCTGCAATTCGGTTAGTGTCATTTCATTTTCAATGGCCATACAGGCGCCATAAATCATTTCGCTGCAAGGGTTACCGAGCATGTGTACACCAATTACTTCGCCGTATCTTTCACCAATCAACACTTTGCAAAGTCCGCTGCCACCTTCGTTTTCGGCCACAAACCTACCGGCATACGCCATTGGTAATTTAGCCACTTTGAAGGCTATAGCTTTGGCTTTTGCGGATTCTTCAGTTTAGATCGGAAGAGCACACGTCTGAACTCCAGTCACCTGAAGCTA
>CAZEEB010000224.1:0-3502 GCA_964511245.1 uncultured Paludibacter sp. | reverse complement strand
GCCAAACGGACATGCAACAGTTCCACTGACAGATGCTCAAACGGCTTTGAAAATTATTCATAAACGTGCAAAAGAATGGAATATCGACTCAACTAAAATCGGCATCATGGGTTTTTCGGCAGGTGGTCATTTAGCTTCAACCGTTGGTACACACTTCAAAACCAGCGAAGAACGTCCGGCTTTTATGATTTTAGCTTATCCGGTTGTAACAATGGATAGTACATTGACCCATAGGGGTTCCAGAGATAATCTGTTGGGGAAAAGACCATCTGATGAATTCGTAAAACTCTATTCGAATGAACTTCAGGTGACTAATAAAACACCTCAGACCTTTATTTGTCATGCCACCGATGATAAAACGGTTTCTGTAAAAAATAGTATTCAGCTGTACGAAGCTCTGAAAGAAAATAAAATTGAAGCTGAACTGGACACTTTTGCAGTTGGTGGACATGGATTTGGAATGCGAAAACGTGGAATCCCTGTTGATAATTGGTCTGAATTACTAAAAAAATGGATGAGCAAACAGAAATTGATAGAAGCACTCTAAATTTATCTAGAAATGAAAAGTCCATTTAAAAACAGTTTGATTTATATTCAATTTCTTGTAGTTGCAATTACCGTTTCATCATGCAATCAAAGCTCAAAAGAAACAACAACCTGGAAAACTGAATTGCAACAGAAATTGCCTTTGCTTGGGCATCGGAACTGGGTGTTGGTGGTCGATAAAGCGTTTCCGCTTCAAAACGCACAAGGAATGATGGTGATTAATACCGGTGAGCAACTGCCCCTTGTTTTACACGAAGTAATGACAAGTGTTTCGGCATCAAAGCATGTGAAACCGATTGTTTTTACTGATTTAGAATTGAATTATATTAATGAGGATTTATCTCCGGGAGTTGACAGCCTGAAAAAGAGCATTTTCACTTCTCTCAAGGGTTATAATGTAAACACGATACTACACAACGATGTATTTGCACGACTTGATTCTGCATCGAGATTGTTTAGCGTTCTAGTACTGAAAACAGAATCGACTATTCCCTATTCTTCCGTTTTCATACAATTGGATTGTGCCTATTGGAATAACAATAAAGAGTTGAAATTAAGGTTAATAATGAAGACAAAAAAGAATTAGGAGTTAAATTTCAGTTAAATAAAACAGAATTCAATGCTTCCCCATATTGTATTTCCTTAAAGGTGTATATTTGAAAACCAGCCAAGCCTTGAGAAACAACAACGCTTCTCATTTAATTTGCAGTGACATTAATGAAAACACCTTAATATTGCGAAACAATATACAATTCATCATTTTGAACCCTGTTTCGACCTATATGGATTATAATTCAACTTTAAATCAGCTGATGTGTTGTAATTTTGTCAGGTAAATATATGAAAACCGTACTGCATTCAAAAAAATATTAAACTTAAAAAAAAACTATCATGAAACGAAAATTACAAATTGCTTTTATCGCTTGTGTAAGCCTGTTCTTTGTTCAGGCAATAATGGCTCAGTTAACAACTAAGAATTTAGGCACTCCTAAATACAATGGTCAGGGACTTCCAACTGCTTCAAAGTTTGCTTTTACAAGTACTTGGAACGACAGTATAAAATTTACTCAACAACCTGATGGAATGAACATATTAACCAAAGCTTCTTTATATACACCGGTTCAATGGTATGCAATTCCCGATTCCGGTTTTGTATTGAAAGGTGCATATACTGCTGAAGCAAAAGTTTCCATCACCAAATCACCAAAAAATGGTTTTAACATGGAATTTCAGGGTTTGCCCGGAAAACGGTTTGTAATTAATATTGATACCACAGCCATTTACAATATGACTTATTATCCTTCGGCTGCCAAAGAAGTGTTGGTAAATAATTTGGATAATCGTAAAATGCATACCTACCGCGTTGCCATTGATGCAACAGATATTGCTCATATTTATCGGGATGGAGTAGCTGTTGCAACTGCCTCTGTAGATGGACTTTTTAGTACTTCACCACTTACCACTGAAATAGAACAAGTATTAGTCGATCAGTTTTTCGAAGACCTTTTTACTCAATATGGTTACAGCAAACCGTTCATAACTAACACAACAACTTATCCCAATGAAGCGGCATTTACAGCTGATTTGAGTGGAAACTGGGATATTAAAATGAGTACTTGGGCGCATATGGGACTTGATACTGCAAAAGCAGATGTGAAAGTGGGTAAATCAAGTGTCTGGTATCAGAACGGAACTACTGGAATGCTTACAATCAAACGTCCGGTTACTGTAGGCAAGTATAAGTTCAGTTACTGGACAAAGTCGCAATCAAAATATATGCAACTTAAGGGAAGTATTGCTATGGATGGAACCGGCGGTGCCATATTAGTTCCAGTGACTATGATGGTTGGTGATAATCAAAATTATAATTTCAGATCTTTTCTTTTTGATGTGCCAAATGATGGGACTCTTAATATTACTTTTCACAATGGATGGGACAATAAACAAAACCCTGGTTGGGCTAGCGTTTGGTTTGATGATTTAAAGTTGGTAAAAGTGGATGTATTACCTTATGTGCGGTTTGGTAAAGACAGCGAAGCAGGTGAAACCGACTTTACGCTAGGTTCTTTTACATACGATATGACAGGTGCTTATGCTCCTGATTTGGCAGGAATTAACGAAACTACATTGCCATCAGCTAACTTAAGTGCCACTCAAAATGGAAACGGAACGTTGAATGTTCATTATAACCTGATTAATAGTGCCGAAACTAAAATTCAATTGCTTGATTTGAACGGTCGCATGTTGACAAATCAATCTGCTTACGGCATAGCTGGTGAAAACTCATCAACCATACAAGCTCCGACCAGTAAAGGTATTTATTTGCTACGATTGGTTGCTAATGAAAAAACAGCAAATATCAAAGTTAGTTTAAAGTAAGAATCTTATAATCCCTCTTCTTTTTATAGAAGAGGGATAATTTACTTTAATGCCACGAATTTTCTCCGTTTTGCATATCAAAAATCCCTTGACTTGAGATATCTGGTCGAAAACCTTATTTTTAAAATTATGAATTTTAAATCAACAATACTACTTTTTTTCGCTGTTTTATGCATTGGATTTGCACCGGCTCAACAAATTAGCTGGACGGGAAATGTTGATAAGATATCACTATTCAATTCTGCAAACTGGCTCGACCAAACTACCGGAAATGCTTTAAGTACGAGTATTTTATCGTCTGTAGCCATAAACAGAGATGTCTATTTCGGTTCAAATGCTAAAATCGGAAGCGACCAGGAAGTAAAAGGAACATTGGATGCCGGTAGCGGAAAAATTACGTTTAAAAAAGCTACGATACGTACCGATTACGTTACTGTTTCGGGTTTCAATTCATCTGTTTCAATTACACTCGACAGTTCCATTGTTTTGACAGGAAAAGTTTCAACTCCGGTTCTAACCATTAGTGGTAATTCACAATTACATTTGTATGAAAGTGACGCACTGTCAGCTACTACGA
>CAZEEB010000223.1:0-3557 GCA_964511245.1 uncultured Paludibacter sp. | reverse complement strand
CTTGCAAAGATACTAAAAATAGTAGCAATTTGCCAATTTAGAAATTTAGAAATAATCAAGAATTACAAAACCAGATTTAGTGTTTTATGGATGGAAGAAAGTATCTTTGCAAATTCAAATTTAGCAAACAAATTGATAGTATGTCATTGTTTTTTTTACGGAATGTTTTTTTGTGTTTTCTGCTTTTATTTTTGGCTAACAGATTTGTGTATTCAGAAATATATGACAAAGTTGATTCAACAAAAATCATTAATATTCAAGAAGTTATAATAGCGAAAAAGCATTTGAATTCCGAACTACGGTCAACGTCACCTATTCAAATAATTAAAAATACAGGACAAATTAATGCACTTCAGGTATCTGATGCAATTAAGTGTTTAACTGGTGTTACGGTAAAAGATTTTGGAGGTATAGGCGGATTAAAAACTGTTTCAGTCCGAAGTTTGGGTGGAAATCATACTGCTGTGAGTTACGACGGCATTACGTTAAATGACTGTCAAACGGGACAAATAGATTTAAGTCGGTTTTCGCTCGATAATGTGGAAATGATTTCACTCAATAACGGACAAAGTGATAATATATTTCAACCGGCTCGACTCTTTGCTTCAGCTTCAGTTTTGAATATCAAGACATTAACTCCAATATTTAAGGTAGATAAAACTTTAAATGGGAAGTTTACAATGAATTATGGGTCTTTCGGGTTGTTAAATCCTTCGGTGTTGCTGGAAGCAAAAATAAATAATAAATTTTCAGTTTCCTTAAATTCGGAGTGGCTCAAGGCCGATGGCAATTATCCGTATTTATTACAAAATGGGACAAATTCAAATTATCAAACAAGCAATTATATTCGTCAAAATACTGATGTTCATAACTTTAGATTTGAAAGCACAGTGTATGCCAATTTTTCCAAAACTGAAACTGCTTATCTTAAGGGATATTATTATCAATCGGAGCGTGGGTTGCCGGGCCCAACTATACTTTATAATACCGAAAGTTCATCAAAACAACGGATTTGGGATTATACATTTTTTTCTCAAGCTCATTATGAAAAGGAATTTTCAAAATTTTGGAATTTCCAAGGCAATGTAAAATATAATAATGGCAACTTACGCTATTTAGACCCAACCTATCAAAATTCTGATGGAAAATTAGAAAATAGCTATCGGCAAACTGAGTATTATGGCTCAGCAGCGCTGCTTTTTAAAGCAACTGATAACGTATCTTTCTCTGCATCAACCGATGGTTCAATTGCCTTATTATCAGCTAATTTAACTGGTTTTGCTTACCCTCAAAGGTATTCGTGGTTATCGGTCGTTGCAGCAAAATATGTTGACAATTCTGTATTAGTTACAGCAAGTTTACTATCAACAGTAGTGGCTGAAACCGTATTAAATGGAAAAGCCTCAAATTATCAGCCTCAGCTTTCGCCTTATATTAGTTTTTCAATCAAGCCTTTTGATACTGAAGACCTTCGAATTCGTGGTTTTTACAAAAATATTTTCCGTTTGCCATCCTTCAATGATTTGTACTATTCTCAGGTAGGAAATCGTAACTTACAACCTGAAAAAACAAATCAAATTAATGTTGGTTTTACATACTTCAAGTGTTTAAACAAATGCATTCCCCAATTTTCAATTACTACCGATTTGTACCATAACGATGTGATTGATAAGATAGTAGCATTCCCAAACAAAGACACTTTTTTCTGGACTATTCTTAATTATGGTAAGGTGGCAATTGACGGGTTAGATTTGACTGCTGAAACAAAATTTCAACCATGGAATACTGTTGGAATTGTGCTTGGAGCTAATTACAGTTATCAGCGGGCATTAATTGTAACTGACCCAACAGCGCGTGATTACAACAACCAAATACCCTATACTCCACGTATTTCCGGCTCTGGAAAAATGGGGGTTGAAACAGCTTGGATTAATTTTTCCTATTCAGTTTTGTGGTCTGGACACCGTTATTCCAGTAGTCAAAATTATATTGAAAATCGACTGCCAGCTTATTTTGATCACAGTATTTCCATGTATCGTACTGTTCAAATAAATCAATTTACGATTTTTGCAAAGCTGGAAGTTTTAAATTTAACTGATCAAAATTACGAAATTGTTCGTTGGTTTCCTATGCCCGGGCGTTCGTTTAGGGCAACAATTTCAATTAAGTATTAATTACAATTTTAAATTATTTACATAAATTTGCAAATTGATTGTTTTTGAAGGTTAATACGTTAATATATGTTTGAATTACCAAATATAATATTACTTTTGTTTTCAAATTCAACCAAATACCAACTGCTGGCATTAATTTAATATTTAAATCGAATTAAAAATGAAAACAAAATTATTTTTTAGTGCTCTGATTCTTATCGGATTCACTTTTTATTCTTGCGATCCGAACGGTGTGAACTCTAACACTGGAAATTATTGGGAAAGAAGTGCTCTTGCCCGTATGAACATAAAAGGAAAAGTAAAAATGATTACTTTAACCGGAAACAACAATTCGGTAACAACATTTAATGAATCCGGATTTGTAAGCTCAATTGTAAATACTTCGACAGATTTCAATTCAACAGCAACTTACAATTACAATGCAAATGGACAGCTAACATCGGTTGTTACTGTTAGTACTAGCACAAGTTCCGGAAGTTCAACTTCAACAACAAACTACGAATACAAAAACACAGGAAAATACATTGTCATGATGCCAATGCATGTTTATATGACAGGTTTAATGCCTAACATCAGTTCTATGTCAACGGTTTCGACAACAATGTCAGTACGGACGGATTATGTATTTAAAAACAATACTACTATGCTGATTATCAGTTCAAATACAATTAATTCTACAACATCAAAAGATACCACTACCATTCAATACAGCGGAAATTATCCAACCGGATGGACAAAATATAACATGTTTGCCAAAGACATTACTTATGCTTCAAACGGCATGTTTAAAACCTATACCGAAGGTTTTTCCGGTCCAACTTATAATGATCCGAGAGTTTATACATTTAAAACCAGCGATGACTTTTTGATGATTGATAATGTTGTTGAAAACTATGTAGATACCGCAACGCCGGCTAATAATAGGAATTCTACAGAAACCTTTAGTTACAATTCAAATAATGATATTACGTCGGATAATAGAGATGGTTACATTACTGAATATTTTGACTATGTTTATGATTCACATAAAAACTGGACTAGCCGAACTTCGCGATACAAAGACAGTAGTGCCAGCGCCTGGACTGTTGGAAGTACGGAAACCCGTACAATTACGTATTGGTAATCAATGCTAAAATAGCAAAAAAGGCTGTCCCATTTATTTTGAGACAGCCTTTTTTACGAATTATATAGAACCAAAATCTTATTTTATGGCATCAAAAGCATTTTGTAAATCGGTTTTGATGTCTTCAATATGCTCAATACCAACCGATACGCGGAGCAATCCGGGGAACACACCTGCCGATATTTTATCTTCGGGCGAAAGTTGTTCGTGGGTGGAGATCGGAAGAGCACACGTCTGAACTCCAGTCACCTGAAGCTATC
>CAZEEB010000222.1:0-3602 GCA_964511245.1 uncultured Paludibacter sp. | reverse complement strand
TTCAAAAAGCTTTTGAACAAGGGTTTTTTTAATTGAATTTTTGAATCGTCAGAAGCCGAGGATTATTGTCTTAAAATTGTTCAATTAAATCATCTGCTTTTGTAAGTTCTTTTTCACCTTTACGGTAATAGTAAACCAAGCCGTAGTTTTGGCAATTTACAAGTCTGGTGTATGGTTTTTCTTCTCTGAATTTAGCTTCTACCTGATTCCAAATTTCGAGTATTATTGAATCGCCCTTTTCTCTCAAATTAACTAAATCTTCCCAATTTCGGTTGGTCGTATTTTGATGAATTTTTTGAGTTGATTTATATTCTTTAAATACCTCATAGTGAACTTTAACCTTCGCAATGGTTGGATTATAGATTGGTAGACCTCCAATTCTAAGTCGCTCATTTTCACCATCAATAACACATTTTCCCCAATGTATTAATGCTGCTTCAGTACTTAAATCAGGTACAGTATGAATGTTTGGATCAAGTTGATAAAACAGTTTATGATCCTTTTTTATATCTCCTCTAATAACCGATAAATTGAACACCTGAATAAAATGTGAAATATACAATCGGGCATTATGAACAATTTGTTGATAGCGTTTATTAGCAGACACTTGACTTTCAAGCGTTTGTTGATATTGATTCAATTGCTTTTCAAATCCACTAAGGTAGGTTTTTGCTTCGTGAATTATTTTATATGCCACAACCTGTTCGCCGTAATTTTGCTTATCGGATTGCTGAATGGCAGTACGAAGTGCCCGTAAGCGAGCTTGATCTGTGTTAGGTAATCTTCGGTAAGGCATAGAACCAATTAAAAATTTATATCTTTAGAAATTGGAATTTCGTTCTTGCCCACAAAGATAAATAAATTATTCGTTTCTAATCATCAGTTCTTCAGCTAATTTTCTCAATTCTTGCTTTTTAATCTCAAATACAGTTACTTTTTCAAGATTTGCGACTGCCTTTCTATAGAAATCATGCATCTTATCTTCGCAAATTGCTCTAATTCCAAGTTTATCATATATGGCAGTAATTGCTAAAATTTTATCATAAGCCTGTGTTTTATCTTTAATTTTTAACCAACTTTGTAATTCTTCTTTAGTCGTACCTTCTGAAAGTTTCAAGGCATGAATTAGCATGTAAGTTTTTTTATTACAAAGTATATCACCACCAATTTTTTTTCCAAAAGTAACTTCGTCACCATATACATCAAGCAAATCATCTTTAAGCTGGAATGCCAAACCTATATTTAACCCAAAATCGTATAAATTTTGAGCATCTTCTGTACCCGCTCCTCCAATCAGTGCACCGCATTTAAGTGCACAAGCCAATAATACAGCTGTTTTTAACCTAATCATTTCCAAGTATTCTTCTGCTTTCACATCATCACGAAGTTCAAAGTCAACATCCAATTGTTGGCCTTCACAAATTTCGGCAGCAGTCTGTGAAAAAATATCCAAAACGGTTTTTAAATATTTAGCTGGAGTTTCTGCCATTAACTGATAAGCAGATATTTGCATTACATCTCCGGAAAGAATAGCCGTATTGTCATTCCATATTTTATGAACAGTTTGTCGTCCACGACGCGTATCGGCTCTGTCCATAATATCATCGTGAAGCAATGTAAAATTATGAAACACTTCAATTCCTAACGCTGGTAATATGGCTGCTTCAAGGTTGTCGGAGTATAAATTATAAGCCATAAGCATCAATGCCGGACGAATGCGCTTTCCGCCCATACAAAGCACATATTCTATGGGTTCATAGAGTCCACTTGGTTCTTTTTTCCAGTTAATCTGATCTAATTCAGTAGAAATAAGTTGGGTTATTTCGTCAAATGTTTTCATAATTAGATAGTTAGGAGTTACAAATCACAAGTTACAAGTTTGTAATAATAAATTTTTCAGTTTAGATTCGACTCAATACTCTTAACTTGTAACGATTTCCTTGTAACTAAGACAATTCGTTTTCAATAATCTCTGTCATCACATCTTTCATATCCAATCCGGCTGCAGCCACTTGCTGTGGTATAAAACTGGTTGGAGTCATTCCGGGTGTTGTATTTACTTCCAATAAATTTATAATATCGCCTTCGGAAATAATATAATCAATTCGTACAATTCCTTTACATCCAAGAATGTCATAAATGGCCGAAGTTAGTTTTTGAACCCGCTCTGTTAAGGAATCGCTTATTCTGGCAGGTGTAATTTCATCAACTTGCCCCTTGTATTTTGCATCAAAATCAAAAAATTCATTTTTTGGAACAACCTCAGTAACTGGTAGTACCTGAGTCTTGAAATAGGTTTTATAAATTCCACATGTAATTTCTGTGCCCTTCATATAGGCTTCAATCATAACTTCATTTCCTTCTTCAAATGCGTGTGCTATAGCCGGTTGCACTTGTTCCTTTGATTTAACTTTGCTTACACCAAAACTACTCCCTCCTACGTTTGGTTTCACGAAGCATGGAAAACCTATCTTTTGAGCCACCTCTTCGTCTGATATGGATTGTCCCAAACGCAATACGACCGAATCAGAAACCTTTACACCAAACCCTTTCAGATATTGATTACATGTAAATTTATTGAAAGTAATAGCTGCTGCTAATACTCCACAACAAGAGTATGGAATACCGATTAGGTCAAAATATCCTTGCAAAATTCCGTTTTCGCCCGGCGTGCCATGAATGGTAATATAGGCAAAATCAATTTGAAACTTAAGACCGTTTCGATTAAAACTGAAATCGTTTTTATCAATTGCAATTTTCTCATTATCAGACCACTCAACCTGCCATGTTTTGCCAACTATAGTCACAATGTAGATATTATAGCGCTCTTTGTCCATAAATGAATACAATCCTGATGCACTTTTTAGCGAAACGACCACCTCCGAGGAATCTCCACCAGCTACAATGGCAATGTTTTTTTTCATAATTTTTTTAAAACAGTTTTTTTATTCTTCATCTAAAAATTTGCTATAATTCCGCCATTTGTCTATAAGTTGTTGCATATCTTCAGGCAATTCACTTTCAAAATGCATCATTTCAGCAGTGCGTGGATGCTCAAAACCAAGTGTTTTGGCATGTAAAGCCTGACGTGGACAAATCAGAAAACAGTTATTTACGAATTGCTTGTATTTTGCCCCCGTTGTTCCCTTTAATATATCATGTCCACCATAACGCTCATCGTTGAACAGCGTATGACCTAAGTGCTTCATGTGTACCCTGATTTGATGTGTACGACCTGTTTCAAGTCTACACTCCACAAGGGTAACATAAGCCATCCGCTCCAATACTTTATAATGTGTAACTGCATGTTTAGCCAACGGATTTTCGGCTTGATCAAATACAGTAAAAAGCATACGATCGCGTGGGTCACGAGCCAAAGCACCTATTATTGTGCCCTCATCTGACTTCACATTACCCCAAACTAAAGCTTGATAACGCCTTTGAGTTGTTTTATCGAAAAACTGTTTTCCAAGATGCGTTTTGGCTTCTGGCGTTTTGGCTATCAAAATTAAACCGGATGTATCTTTATCAATGCGATGAACCAAACCTATACGCGAATCGTTTGCATCAAAACCCGGAACATCTTTCAGGTGCCAGGCTAC
>CAZEEB010000221.1:0-3682 GCA_964511245.1 uncultured Paludibacter sp. | reverse complement strand
AGGAAGTAACCGGGGAAACCCATGGTTTTCATCACATCCAACTCAAAATCAATACGTTCCTTTTGTTCGGTACTGAGTTCCACACCGTATCTGAAAGTTGCGCCTTCATACGCTAGTTTAGTCAGATAATCGGCTTCCAACTTTACCCGAACAGCTTTATCATAACCGCCCAATCGTTCAAAACTATCTTTAAACTCATTACGCAGCATTTCCTCCGTAAATGTTTTACGGTATTGCTTTTCTGTGGCAAAATCTTCAGGAATTGGAAAAACCGGCATTAAAGCATCCGAATCAATGTCATAGAATTCTACTTTTTCGGCAATCTTCACAGTGTTTTCGAGTGCTTCAGGTATGTCGGCAAAAATTTGCCACATTTGCTCGGGCGATTTCAACCATTCCTGTTTGGTATAGCGCATGCGGTTGGGGTCATCCAATTCCTTGCCTGTGCTGAGGCAAATTAATCGTTCGTGCGCTTCGCCATGTTCTTCTTCCACAAAGTGAACATCATTTGTAACTACAAGATTGGTATTAGTTTTTTGTGCCAGTTTAATAAGTTCAGCATTCTGTCGCATCTGTTTCTCATAGCACTCAGTATCAGCATTTGGCTTGTCTGTTTTATGTCGCTGTAATTCGATGTAGTAATCGTCACCAAAAACCCGTTTGTACCAAAGTACGGCATTTTCAGCTTCATCCAGATTGCCATTTTCCACTTTTTTGTGAATCTCGCCACCTAAACACGCCGAAGATGCGATTAATCCTTCACTATATTTTTCAAGTATCTCATGGTCAATACGTGGTCGGTAATACATGCCTTCGATATATCCAAGCGACACCAACTTGCATAAGTTCTGATAGCCTTTTTTGTTTTTGGCAAGCAATACCAAGTGATAACCGCTGCGATCATCAGCACCGTCTTTGCTTAAGCGACCACGCCTTGCCACGTAAGTTTCGCAACCAATTATTGGTTTAAAAAGCTTTTTTCTGGTTTCCTGCAACTGGTTTTCTATTTTTACTTTTTCTTCGTCAGTAAGTCCTTCAGCTTTTAGTTGTTTTTGAAAATCAGAAATTCGATCGTTTGTTTTTTTGTTTTTATTCTTGGCGTAATTAAAAAAATCCTTTATTCCAAACATATTTCCATGATCGGTCAATGCCACTGCATTCATGCCATGTTTAGTTGCCTTATCTACCAAACCTTCGATAGATGACATACCATCAAGTACTGAATAATGGGAGTGAACGTGAAGATGAACAAAGGAATTCATTATAATTAACTGATTTTGGGTAGCTTACAATTTGTGTGTGTTGGCAAATTTTGAGATGCTAAAGATACTGCAAATTTTGAATAGAGCTGAAAAATTTAAGAAGAAGTTATTGACAAATATTTTTTATTTCCTCCCAAATTTTGTTTAATAAAATTGATTCAATGAATGGATTGAAAATAATTTTAAGTTATGGCAATTTTTAGTGATAGCAAGTTCTGAACTTTTTAAACTGCCCGACAGACATTAAATATCTGAAAACTAATGATTCCAATTTTAATACAGACAAAACTTTTATTCAGTCGCAACGCTTCGCATATTTAAAAGTTTCAATCTTATTATTTTTTGAAAAATTCCAATAATTTATTGTACATAAATCACCGGCAATTCCGAAATCAATATTTGTTGGATGCTAATATTAAGACAATTTTAAAAATCAGTTTTTTGTCTTATTTTTAGAAATAATTTGCCTATATGTTTCAAATTTCTAACTTTGCAACAGCGTTTTATCCTGCCAAATGTTGACATTCATCGGGAAATAACACATTATTCATCGATTTTATTTAGGTAAAGAGCCTTCGGAGGCGTTAAATTTGCAACATAAATTTTAAAAACAAAAATGTTATGGAAAATGAAGTAAAAAATTCGTTTCGTTCCGGCTACAGCAAGGGGCTTGGCTTCGGACTATTGTTAATGCTTATAGGCATTATTTTTCTGGGTTTAAACTTTGGGTTTATTCCGCATGAACTTCGCCATGTTCTTATTTCATGGCCTATGTTACTCATTGTTATTGGTATAGGTAATTTTTTTAAACGCCATCCGTTTTCAGGAACTATCTTAATTATGGTTGGAAGTTTTTTCCTTATACCTCGGTTTATAGAGGCTTATCCAACATCATTTCCAGGTATTTCCGATAATTTCGCCCATATTTATTGGCCTTTATTGCTTATAGCAGCAGGGGTATTGATAATTATGGGTAAAGTTATAGGGCCAAAATGGGGATGGAATGATTGGAATACCGAATGGCAACAAAAACAACACAAACATGAGTACCGTAGACACAAACAGCAATACAACTCAAACTACAATGAAGATGGATTTTCGAAAAACAGTGTTTTTGGAAGTGGTGACCACATTGTGCTCGATCCTGAATTTAAAGGCGGTGAACTGAATGCTGTTTTTGGTGGAATTACGCTTGATTTACGCAGAACTAATTTACAAGAAGGAGAAACACATCTCGATATGAATGCTGTTTTTGGTGGTATAACAATTTACGTGCCGGTCGATTGGTATGTTGAAACTCGTCTGGATGCCGTTTTCGGAGGATTTCAGGATAACCGAATACCTAAAGAACCGATTGACAAAACAAGAAAACTGATTATTTCAGGTTCGTGTGTATTTGGTGGAGGTGAATTGAGAAATTAACGATCAATTGTCACTGGTTAATGATAAATGAACAAACTGATTACTGAACAATGCATCCATTTTTAAAAAACAGATCCAAAACGGCTCAATACTTCATGCTTTGGCTGCTTTATGCTTTGCTGCAAACTTATGTTTTGCATTCAATTGTTTTGCTTCCGGTTTGGATATTGTTGGTTGACGGACTTATTCATGCGCTAATATTTAGCTGCCTTGGTTTGGTTCTGTGGAGTGTGGTTAAGTTTGGTAATTTTTCAGCGCTGACACTTTACCAGCGTTTGGTAAATCAAATTGCAATGGCGTTGTTAGGTATTGTTATTTGGTTAAGTGCAGGTTATGGCTTTTTTTATATGGTTTTTGGAACTGAATTTTCATACCGATTAATTCCTGTTCTGCCAATTCGTGGATTGATTGGATTGTTGCTTTATCTGATTATACTCCAGTATTTTAAAGGCACAATTGGAACTAAAGAACCACTCGACGAAATTCAGGCAATAACTCCGAATTCGGAAGCCATAAGAGTCAAAAAAGTTCCTGATTCAGAAATTCTTGAACGGGTTGCGGTTAAGTCAGGAACTAAAATTCATGTGGTTCTTGTTCCCGATATTCTTTATTTACAGGCTTACGGTGATTATGTGCAAATCTTTACTAGCGAAGGGAAATACCTCAAAGAACAAACCATGAAGTTTTTTGATGAACATTTACCTGAAAATCAGTTTGTGCGGGTGCATCGGTCAGTGATTGTAAACGTAGAAATGATTTCGCGCATTGAACTTTACGAAAAACAAAATCAATTACTTACACTTAAAAATGGTATACAAATTAAAACCAGCCCAGCAGGTTATAAGGCCTTAAGAATGGCGTTAAATCTTTAAATAAATAAAAAATATTTCCTCGTGTAGAATTTGAATACCCCATACAACGATTAAAATAAACCACTCAAAACAAAAACAGCTTTGTTCTTATTCCAACAATTATTTTTATATTTGCAGTTAAATTAT
>CAZEEB010000220.1:0-3685 GCA_964511245.1 uncultured Paludibacter sp. | reverse complement strand
CCAAAATATTGGCGAAAAGACGAATCATTAACGCAAAGGGTTTGGTAAAAACGCCTACTAACTCAATAGCCGGCATTAATGGCACCGGAACTTTCAACCATATTGGTACATCTGGCCAGAAAATTTCACGCCAATATTCTCTTGTTCCAAAGATATTTACAATAAGGAATGTACAAAAAGCAAGTGTAAAGGTTATTGCAATATTGCCGGTAACATTGGCACCACCAGGAAATAACGGCACTATACCAAGTAAGTTATTGAAAAAGATAAAGAAAAATACGGTAAGCAAATATGGTGCAAATTTCTTATAATCCTTACCAATACAAGGTTTTATAACATCATCGTTGATATTCATAATAAAAAGCTCCATAAATCCTACAAAGCCGGTTTTAGATTGTAACGGATTTTTTTTATATGAACGAGCTACTGACATAACAATGAGAATCAGCAGTGTACTGCTAAATATCAATGCAAAAGCATTTTTTGTGATGGATATATCGAACGGTCGAACTTCTTCGCCCGAAGCACTTTTTTCAATGATTTTAGCTTTGAATTTTCCTTCTTCAGCAATGCTAAAACCTTCGTAAACACGCGATTGATGAAATACTGACGACAAAAATACGTGCCAGCCGGTAGTTTTACTATAAAGTATAACCGGAAGTGGAATACTAATTTCACGTTCACCAATTTTGGTTACATGCCAAACATACGAATCTGAAACATGTTCCAAGATAAATTCACGTACATCCAATTCTTTCTTTTCCTGCTCATTAGGATGTGCAACTTCCTCATTTGCAAAACAATTCGGCACTGGAACTAAGCAAACTAAACTAACTAAAAACAATATTTTATGTAAATGCTTCATTTAGCTTCTTTTTTGATTTGTTTCTCAATAGTATAAAATATATAAAATTCCGATGCTATGTAAACGGCATAAAACAAGGCAAATACAATCCCAAAAATTCGCAAGTCAGCCTTGACAATAAAATAAAAGCCAAGCACATAAATCATAACTACAAACATCTTTATTAATTTTACAATCATATAAAGATTTACCAACTTTTTTCCCTCCAGGTTGTAATTTTTTGCCAGTATAAATATCGTTCCAATTCCTAAAATAAAAAACACTGCAGGTATGTAAGGATACCAATTAAGTTCAAGATTCGGAAAGAAGTTTCTGAGAATTCCTCGCCCCCCCCAACCTGTAGCCAGCATAACTAACGCAAATAAACTCAGCAACTTGTTTGAAACTTTCTGCATATTTTTTATACTGATTCTATACAAACAGTAACCGTACCATTACTTACCTCAGCAAAACCACTATCTACAGTCAACTCAATTTCCGTTTTTTCGGTCGTGTACATTATTTTGCCTTGTTTCAACGATGAAATAAGCGGTGCATGATTTTCCCATACAGTAAAAGAGCCACTCGTACCGGGTAAGGTCACCGAAGTTACTTCACCTGAAAAATACATCTGTTCTGGAGTGATTATTTCTAATTTCATATTTCATAAACCCCAAATCCCTAAATGGGATTAAAGAGTTTTATTCTAAATTGTTATAACTTTCAAGCAACTTCTACCGGGTATCACATTTGTGATACCCCTAAGAATATCAGTATGTTGCATTCCATAAAGTCCCCTTTAGGAGATTTAGGGGACTATTTCTTCGACTGCTCAATCAGTTTCTGTCCCTTATCAATCGCATCATCAATAGTTCCAACGCTCAGGAAAGCCATTTCTGGAAGATAATCCAATTCTCCATCAAGAATCATTTTAAATCCGCGAATAGTTTCTGCAATTGACACCATCACACCTGGTTGTCCTGTAAACTGTGAGGCCATATACATTGGTTGCGAAAGAAAACGTTGCACCTTACGGGCGCGGGTTACTACCAATCGGTCTTCTTCCGAAAGTTCTTCCATACCCAAAATTGAAATAATATCCTGAAGTTCTTTGTTACGTTGCAAAATTTGTTTAACGCGCTGAGCTGTATTGTAATGATCTTCGCCAATAATCAGTGGATCAAGAATACGTGAAGTAGATTCCAATGGATCTACCGCAGGGAAAATTCCTAGTTCCGAAATCTTGCGGCTTAAAACCGTGGTTGCATCCAAGTGTGAGAATGTGGTGGCAGGAGCAGGGTCAGTCAAGTCATCCGCAGGCACATAAACCGCCTGAACCGAAGTGATAGAACCATTTTTTGTAGAAGTAATACGTTCCTGCATAGTACCCATTTCGGTAGCCAGCGTTGGTTGATAACCTACAGCCGATGGCATACGTCCAAGCAAAGCCGATACCTCAGAACCTGCCTGCGTAAAACGGAAGATATTATCAATAAAGAACAGAATGTCGCGACCACCTTCGCCATCGCCATCACGGAATGATTCCGCAATAGTCAAGCCTGATAAAGCTACCGAAGAACGTGCTCCGGGAGGTTCGTTCATTTGTCCGAAAACCAATGTAGCTTGCGATTTTTCTACTTCCGAGTAATCTATTTTTGATAAATCCCAGTTGCCTTCGTCCATGCTTTTTTTGAACTCTTCGCCGTAACGGATTACGCCCGAGTCAATCATTTCACGCAATAAGTCATTCCCTTCACGGGTACGTTCACCTACACCGGCAAACACCGAAAAACCATTGTGACCTTTGGCAATATTATTGATAAGTTCCATAATCAAAACGGTTTTACCTACACCGGCGCCACCGAAAAGACCAATTTTACCTCCTTTTACATAAGGTTCGAGCAGGTCAATTACCTTAATACCGGTAGTCAAAACTTCCTGAGTTGTAGTCAAGTCTTCAAATTTTGGAGGTTCACGATGAATGGGGTATGCACCTTTTTTATTGAGGGTTTTCATTCCGTCAATTGAGTCACCAATCACGTTCATCAAACGGCCTTTTACCTGTTCGCCAATCGGCATGGAAATAGCAGTTCCCATAGCCACCGCTTTCAAACCACGACGAAGTCCATCGGTTGAATCCATTGCTACGGTACGAACCGTATTTTCTCCTATATGTTGTTGAATCTCAACAATAAGCATATTTCCATTTCCACGGTCGATACTCAATGCATCGTGAATGGCAGGCAATTTTAGCTCTTCTTTTCCTTTTAAATCGAAGAAAACATCCACAACCGGTCCAATGATTTGTGAAATATGTCCAACTAACTCTGACATAGATTTATAGTATTTTGATTATTTAAATTTTGTTTATTTTGTCAAAAACAGTCGCAAAAGTACACAAATTTTCTAGTTTCGAGCAATTATTTAACGAATAATTTTTGAAAAATACTACAAATTTGGAATGATTGAAATTTTATTTAATTCATACTTGTTGCAATATAAACCACAGCTCCTGCGAAATAGCCGATTAATGCCAACCAGCTGATTTTCTTGATGTACCAAAAGAAATTAATTTTTTCCATGCCCATGGCAGCTACTCCTGCAGCCGAACCAATAATGAATATACTACCACCCGTTCCGGCGCAATATGCCAAAAATTCCCATATAAAGTGGTCCATAGGATACTGATTCAGGCTGTACATTCCTTGAGCTGCCGCTACGAGTGGAACATTATCAACTACCGAAGATAAAAGTCCTGTAGAAAGCACAACCAGCCTCATATCACCAATTGATTTTGCCAACCATTCGGCAAAATAAAGCAGCACAGATCGGAAGAGCACA
>CAZEEB010000219.1:0-3789 GCA_964511245.1 uncultured Paludibacter sp. | reverse complement strand
TACCAATCGGTGGTGCTTACCCGTTCATTGATCCAGCCGTCGTGCATGCCCTTTACCGGTCGGTCGGGGCGCGACATATATTGTGGAATGGATTGAGTAATGTCTTTCAACAAATTGATATACAATGGATTTCCGGTAGCGCGGTACAATCGCAACAGCGCCAATCCTGAATGTGTGCAAATTCCGGGCGATCCGTGTTTATTTTGCGTATTGGCAAACACCACACCGTTGGTTTTCATATTCATTTGTCCGAAAAGGCAGTTTGATGGAAAAGTGTAATCGTAGGACATCACCCAGGTTGAAAATTGCGCTGCCGTTTCGCAACCATAAGTCAGCCATTTTTTATCGCCGGTTATTTCATATAAAACAGCAAACGATTCCAGCAATCCGTATTGAGATTCGCTGTCAGGATTTTGCAATGCATCACCCGGACCGCCGGTGCTAAGACCTTTTGCCACGAAATCATCGTACATTTTTTGAGCCGATTCGCACGCTATATCGAGATAGGTTTTGTCGTTGAAATATTTGGAGGCAAAGACTAATGCAGCCGGAGCTAAACCGCCACTTGCCGAACCTCCCACGGCAATTTCACCGGTTTGGCTATCCACAAACTGTCCGAATTGTCTGTTGTTTTTCCAAAGTTTCACAAAAGCATCGGCCACGCCGCGGGTTCCGTTTTCCCAAACCGGCTTCACAGCAATTCCCTGACGTTTCATTAAATCGAACTGCTTGAAAATATAGTAAAGCGCATCAGCACTTTTCCGAACCAAATGCCAGTTTTTGGATTGGGGTTTGCGAATATCGCCACCATACCATTTATTGCCTTTTTCGCCACTGTCCCAAAAAAATCCGGAAGGCGAAATACCGTTAGGAAAAAGCCAATCGAAATTTGCCACCACATTTTGATGGGTTTTTTTATTGGCAGAAAATAACAGCGGATAAGTGCTTATCATACCGCCTGTCCAGCCAATTTGCCAGTCCTGCAGAAACATATTTCGCATACCAACCGAATAGTAACCCCATTCAGGAACAAAATTTTCGGCATTGAATTTCTTTTCCAGTATATCGTAACATGCTGAAAATGGGATTTGAGGCACAAATTCAGGTTTTGGACATAAATCCTTGCGAATCAAGATATATTTATCAAAAATTGACTGAATTTTCGGTGCTTCGAAATTATACACCCGAAATGTAAATTTCACTTCATCTCCCGGTTTAAAATCAGCCGGAATATCGGTTGAAGGTGCCTGATTATCGCAAATTAAATATTTGGTTCGTTCACGTACCAACGGTGAACAGAGTGAAATAAAAGCTTGATGGCGGTCGGATGTTTCTTCAATATTCATCCCCAAATCGCCATACGCATTTCGTTGAACGGTGGTCAGAAAAAATCCTTTTTTATCAGCAACTGACTGAAATCCTATACACGGCAAAGCCATTCCGCCGCTTCGTTCCTGAATTTGTGAAGATCCGTCATTTATATTCAAGCGTGGAACGTCGGTTATGATGGTCGGTTTATCTTTAGCAATATCGCGGGCATCGTTTAATTTCGGAGAATACGGAATACGACGCGATTCAAAACGGTTGCCGTTGTAGGCTGCTGCCGGAAGTAAAACGTAATTATCCTTGCTCCAACGGTCAAAATTAAACTCAACCGATGTTGCTGCCGATTTTTCAAAACCTCTTATTAATGTAAATGTTACAGTGTATTCCAGCGTATTTTCATCGGATGAAACCGCTTTTTTATCACTTGTAATTTTCCATTCAGCATTTGCAGTTTTCAGAATCTGATCATTTGACGCAGTAGCCTCCACCACCGTTCTGTTTATCAGCTTATTGCACAAACTGTGGTCGTATTGCTGTACTGCAAAACGAAGATTATAAGGAGTTTGAGCTTTTAAAACACAAACACCTGATAATAAAAACAAAAGAATTATTCTGTAGTATCTCATTGATGAACAATGATTTATAAAATTATTAACTGTAAACTATGAACTATAAACTAATTTACATCCGTCCGGAACGGCGATGCAGGTAATCCTTCCTTGTTATACAAATTCATTTGCGGACATAATCTCCAACCTGCTCTAACCGCGACGGGATTCGCTACAGATTCGGCAGAAACCACCACCGTATTGCCTTTAATTTCGGCTTTGGCGGGAACAAACTTTTTGTCGCTTCCGGCAATGCTAAAATCTTTCAAGTCACCACTATTTTTAGAAACTAATCCGCTTCCGATATGGGCAAAATTCAAGACAATTTTATTTCCATCCACTTTCATCGATTGATAAACCGGACCTGAATATTCAATTTTTTCGCCATAAGCAATGCCACGGGCAGCCAGTGCCATTCGTTCACCCACCGGTTGCTTGTTTCCGGGATGTACATCCAACGTGTCGTCGCAATCGTAAGTCACGGCTAAAGCCGTATTCGGCACTTTTTGAGTAGTAAGCAGCTGAGCTTCTTTTAATTCTGGAGAATGATTTTTCCAACCCGGAATTTGTACAATTACAAAAGGCATCGACTCATTTTTCCATTCGGTTCGCCAGTTTTGAATCAATGCCGGTAATAAAGCACGATATTGTATCCCCCGACTTGCATTCGCTTCGCCCTGATACCACGCCACGCCTTTGAAAGCATAAGGTATCAGCGGGTAAATCATGGTATTCCAGAGTCCGGTAGGACCACCACGTTCGGCAGGACTCATCGGAGCGGAAGGTTTTTTTGGAAGTTCTTTTTTCTGGAGTACAGCCAGTGTAGAATCTGTTTTGAATTTATCTTTTAGCAACGATAAATTATTTTGATAGTCAGCTATTTTCTTCGGAAAATCAGTCATTTCCTTATCAAATCTCGACATGATTGCCGCTTTTTCTGTTGGGAGAGTTTCAAGTATTTCTTTACTTATCCAGTTTTCAATGGCTGTGCCACCATAGGATGAATTGACAATTCCGATTGGAACATTTAATTTTTTGAATAAATCAACTGCCATAAAATAGGCCACCGCCGAGAAATCTCTTGAAGTCAGGCTGTCGCACACCGACCATTTTCCTTTTGCATCATCCACTTTGGAAGGAATATCAGTATTTTTAGTTAATGGTACTCTAAACTGACGAATCTGTGGATAATTCTGAGCACCTTTCAAGACATCTTTAATTTTGGGATAATTACCCAACGCTTTCACGGCACGCAATGGAAAAGCCATGTTGCTTTGTCCGCTACACAACCACACTTCACCAATGAGCAGGTTTTTAATTGTAACCGTATTTTTGCCTGTAATAATGAGATTTTGGGGCGTGCTGTTTTCCTTCATCGGCTTCAGCTTTATCATCCATTTTCCGTCTTTTACGTTCGTTTCCATTTTTTGTCCGTTAAATTCCACGGTAACTTTTTCATCAGCATCGCCAGTTCCCCAAACCGGAACTTCCACACCACGCTGAAATACTGCGTTGTCGGTAAATAAACTGTTTGGTTTAACGGCGATTATCTGTACCGAAAAAATACCAGATACTGCCAAAATCAGTATCATCAAATTAGTTTTCTTCATAGCTTTTTTGTTATTTTTTAATTGTTAGTTATTTTCAATTACTGCTCCAATTTTACTAAACATACCTAAATTATGGGTTCAAAGGTAGTCTTTAGTTTAGTAAGCTGACTGACTTATTGTTTCAAATGATAGAATATTTGTTTCATTTAAGGTGCTAACAGACTCAAAAAAAGAAAATAATCTCCAAATCAATTTCTATCCAAAATTTCCGTACCTTTTGCTTCTTTTGCCGGCATGGTTTCAAA
>CAZEEB010000218.1:0-3817 GCA_964511245.1 uncultured Paludibacter sp. | reverse complement strand
ATTTTTACCATGTTTTTAACTACTTTAAATGAATTAGATTCAATTTATTTATTTTGTAACTCTTTAGCTGCAATTTCCAAGGTTTCAAACCATTCCAATCCAAATTTCCTGATTAATGGTTCTTTTAGAAATTGAAAAACTGGTACTTTCAACTGAGAGCCTAATTTACGGGCGCAATTACAAACATTCCAACGATGATAATTAACCGCAATAAACTCATCATATTTTTGCAATCTTACGGGATATAAATGACAAGAAATTGGTTTATAAAATTGAGTTTTACCTTCTCTGAAAGCCTTTTCAATGGCACATTTACATATTCCATTTTCATCTGTAAAAGTAAATACACACTCAGCACCATTTACTATAGACGTTACAGGTTCACCATCTTGGTCAATATACGAAATTCCTTGTTTTCGAATCAATAACTTTGAAACCTCCGTCAAATCATCCCAAATTATAGGCAAAATGGCCTCAATAATCGGAATTTCATCAAATTCTAATGGAGCTCCATCATCGCCCTCAATACAACAAATGCCCTTACATGAATTTAAATCACAAACAAAATGCTCATCGAGCAAATCCAAACTAATAATTGTATCGTCTATTTGTAGCATTTTATAAAATATAAGTATTAAAATCAAATTGAATTATCGTCCAGTCCCTTCAGTGAAGGTAAACTTAGGTGGTATTTAACGGCCAATACTCTTGTAACTATAACTGCCAAAGCCGTCATAGTTTGTGTTATTGAGGCTTCAATTTCAAATTTCGAACAAATAAAAAACACCAAACCACCTACAACACAAGCCAAAGCATATATATCTTTTCGGAATATAAGTGGTATTTCATTTATCAATATGTCTCTAATAACACCTCCAACCGAACCTGTTATCATTCCCATTACAATCGCAACCCAAAATGGGAAACCTGCTTCTAAAGTCTTTTCTATACCTACTACTACAAATAATCCCAAACCAATTGCATCAAAAATAAAAAAGGTATTATTTAACTTGATAAGATATTTGCCAAACAGCAAAACCGACACTAAAGCACATGCAGTTACTATAAGATAGGAAGGTTGCAACATCCAAAATGGGGTTTCATTTAACATTAAATCGCGGGTAGTACCGCCACCAATTGCTGTAACTAAACCTACAACATAAGCACCAAACCAATCAAACTGTTTGGCCGAAGCAAGCCTAATACCACTAATGGCAAAAGCAAATGTACCGGCATAATCAATCAAATGTATGTAATTCATAGTAACCATTATTTAATCCGGCTAAAATTACAAAAAAAATAAGCGCATCAAAAATATTGATACGCTTTGAAATAAAATATCGTTTATTTTTTATTTTTTTGCAGGAATTGTCTGTTTCAAAGGAGCCTTACTTGCTTGTGGATTTTCACCAAAATTAGGAGAAGCAGTATTCGGGTCAACTTGTTTTTGTTGTTTTACTTGTTCTTTAATTTCAGATTCATTTGCAGCAGCCGCTATTTGATGTTTATTTATCCCTACTGCTATTACTGAAAGTACTACTACTGCGATTACTAATCCCCAAGTCATTTTCTCAACAAAATCGGTAGTTTTACGAACACCCATAATTTGATTTGAAGACGAAAAACCTGCAGCCAAACCACCTCCTTTAGAGTTTTGAACAAGTACAAACAAAGTCAATAGAACTGATAAAAATACAATAAAAATGGTGATAGCTAGATACATAATAAATTTATTTTTGGGTATTTAATATTACTTTTTCTAAAAAACGAATTTGGTCTGCAAAGTAAACACTTTTTTTCGGATTATTCAAATTTAAAGCCTTTAAAATTTCTATTGCTGCAAGGTAATTATGTTCGGCGATACGTTTTTTCGCATTATCTTCAGTAATTGTTTCCAAATCTATTTGCTGAAATTCTTGTATCGGTTTATTATCCTGCAATTTCAAAAAGTCTGTACTGCCTGAAACTAAAGTAGTTTGATTCACTTTCTGAACGTTTTGATTTACAACCAATGTACGTGCCTCTTTTAATTTATCTGCCAATATTCTTAACGATTGCTTTGGATCTCCACCTTCTGAATCAATATTTTGAATCATATCAAAATAATTGCCTGAGCTTTTGGGAACTCGTGCATGCCGTACAGAATCATTACTTTCACTTTTTTCTGGGTAAATGTAACGATAAAACCACTTCCGACTATTGCAATAGACAGATGTGATATTAACTATGGATTTAGACTGAATATCGTTTTGATTATGTAATGCTTTGGCAAGCAACAACCTTGCTGAGACAAAGTAAGGATATCGTTCAACTACTTCTTTCAATTCCAATACCTGATTTGAATTGAAAGAATGAGTGTTTTTTAACAACGTAATAAACTCTTCGTGGTTCATATAGTTTGACGAAGTAGATTGAAATAGTAAATTTTTAAAAATTCACTTACCATTTTGCTACTGTATCATTGTAAATATTATCAATAATTTCAGAAATCATTACTTTTATTATTTCCCCTTGAACATCCGTTAACATTTTACTGCTGTCAAAAGTTTGAAAAGCTGAATAGGATTTTTCGAAATCATCTGCCGGATTCTTATTATTCGAAAATCGAACTTTAACAGTCAAAGTTAGTTTCGTTTGCGACGAGTATGAATCAGCACTGATGGCCATTGGTGTGAGTTGGTATCCGATAATTTCGCCTTCCAAATGCAAATCACCTCCCTTTTTCAGCTGTTGCAATCGGGTTTGTTTTGTATATGAATCTCGGAGTGATTCAGAAAATTCCTGCGATAATGGAGGATATACCAATTCAGCAGTATTTGGAAAATCGGATATTGAAATTGTTTTGGTTTTATTATAATCTATCGAAGAACCGTTAAATTTATATGAGATTTTACATGAGTAAAAACTAAATATAACCATAAAAATAGTAAAAACACATGACAATTTTGAATGACAATTTTTCATTTTTCCTATTATATATTACAAATTTTCCAAACTATATTCTTTAATTTTACGATACAATGTCCTTTCAGACACATCCAATTCTTTTGCTACAAGTTTTTTCTTACCTCTGAATTTTTCGAGTGCCTCACGAATCATTTGTTTTTCCATATTAGCCAAGGTAGTAGGTTTTGCCGTTGATTCTAAAACATGGTACTCATCAGCCTCTTGAAAATCATCTTTATTTTCAAGTTTAGTACTTATCTGAGTACCTTCTCTGCTCAGCTTGTCAGTCAATAACTCAACATTCGGTGTGATTTGAGATTGAAAGAGGTTTTCTTGATGATGAATAAAATTTGATTGAATATCTTCAGGTTGATTACTTATAATATCATGAACCAATTTTTTAAGTTCATTCATATCTTTTTTCATATCAAAAAGCACTTGATATAAAATTTCACGTTCACTGTTAAACGTTTTATTGTCGGTAAATGTGGTCGACAACAATGCTGGCAAACGCTCAATTTCATCCTTTGGTAAATAATTCCGCAAGATATTGCCATTAATTTCCCTAAGTTGTTCTATTACTGAGATTTGTTCCGTTATATTCTTCAATTGTCTAACATTTCCATTCCAGAAATAATTACTTAACAATTGTTTTGCGTCATCAGTTAGTTTAACTGCCGGCATACGATATTTTTCGGCAAAGTCAGACGCAAACTTCCTGAAAAGCAATACGATATCCTCTTTCCGCTCTCTCAATGCAGGGATTGCAATCGGCACAGTGTTTAATCTATAAAATAAGTCTTCACGGAATTTAGCATCACGAGTAGATCGGAAGAGCACACGTCTGAACTCCAGTCACCTGAAGCTATCT
>CAZEEB010000217.1:0-3849 GCA_964511245.1 uncultured Paludibacter sp. | reverse complement strand
CTTCTTTCAAAAATTCGATAGCATGTTTCAATTTAAAATTGTAATCATGATCGTCAGTTTGAGGACCAAATCGAATTTCTTTAAGTATTACTTTTGCTGATTTTGCCTTGGCTTCTTTTTCGCGTTTTTTTTGTTGGTATAGAAACTTCTGATAATCAACAACTTTACAAACCGGTGGTACAGCATTAGGCGATATTTCTACCAAATCTAACTCGAGTTGATCAGCAATGCGGATGGCCTCTTCATACGAATAAACCCCTTGTTCTACATTATCGCCTACCAAACGAACTTCTTTTAACCCTTTTATTTTTTCGTTTATACGATTGGGTTGCTCTTTAACTCTTCCTCTTTGAGGTCTGATGGTCAATTGTTTAGCTATTACTTGTTTCCTCCCTTATTTTAAAATGTGTGTGAATTTTTATCTCGCTTTTTGAGCCTGCAAATATAATACATTTTTTTAAATTGTAATGCAATTAAATTAAATATTCTGATTTTAAAGCTACTGTAGCTTTTCAATACTAAAAAAATCAGATAAATTCAAAAAAAATAGTCAGAATAATTTTTATTCAATGCTAAAAAAATATTCTTTATTTTTCGATTATTATTTTTTCAGATTTTTGAAAAATATTGTTTGAATATATGTGAGCAAAATAAATTCCATTTGCCAAATGACTTATGTTATAGCTTTTGCCAAAGTAAATTCCTTCCATTTTTCCCATTAAATCAAATATCACTATTTTAAAGTTATTTTCTCCAATAATTTGAAAATTACCATTACTGGGGTTTGGAAATAATAATATATTAAGGTTTGCTGGAGTTATTATTTCATTTGGTTGTGTTTTTGAACCAAAAGGCGGACTTCCTGCATCCAACCAAGCCGAATAGATTAGTTCGGCAAGTGAATGTGAAGCATTTTTAAATAATGATGTTGTAAATTGAGTTTTGCTCCATAATGCTGAATAATAAGGTGTTGAATAAGTTGCATCAATTTTTACAGCATAATTATCAGCATTTAATAAGCTGTCAACATAATGTTGGTTTGTATAAATATAGTTAAAAATGTATTTGTTGACATTCGATATGTAATTTAGCTGAAAGCCAGAATAATTTGTTAAATTTGAAAGGTAGTAATAAACTAAATCAGATTCATAACGCGAATGAATCCCTTTTTGATTGGTTTTTTGCCCATCATAGTTTGCTGATAAATGAAGTGGCATAAAACCATCGGCAACATAATGTCCTAAATCCGAAGCACATAACATTGCTTTATGCCAATTAAGTTGCTTGAATGCCACTTTTAGTGTATCATAAATGCTTCGGGTAGCCCAGGGTAATGTGCCATTTGAAACCACAAAACTACTACCGTGTATCGTTATAATTGAATCATAGGTTGATGCTATACGACCTTTAGATATGAATTCGGAGTAATTTTCAAGATCAATATAATGTTTCGGACTTTCATTTGGATCAGAACTTTTCCGGTTATCAGCATCTGAAGCATGCAAATCGAGTGAATCAGCCCAGACTTTAAATGCATTCATTGTAGTTGGAAATGATTCAGGACATTTATTATTAATTGCATAATGCCCTTTACTCCCCCAACTGATAAAGATGAAACTTAATGAAATTAATATAAAATAACGAAAGGAAGTTCTTTTCATTTACGATAATGTATTTTTTTATCTTATGAATTAAGTCAATTTTTATAATAAATATATTCAAAAAAAGTAAATGCGAACAAAGGTAAATAAAAATGACAACTACACAAAATAGTTGCCATTTTTAATTTTTAATAGCAATTTTACCTGCCAGCTTGACGAATATAATTCTTAAGTTCTGAGTTAAAATCTTCTTTATCAATTAGTTCTTCCATGGTTATATGCATTCGATAACGCCAACTATACATTGAATTTGAAGGAACATTTATTCGTTCGTCATTTGGATTTTGACGTCGAATTTGGTCGGATATACTTAGTAAATCCTGCATTTGAAAAATACTCCACATTGCCGGCGAATGCAAATGTTGAAGTAAAATATCTCGACAAATCCACCAATCGCAGAAATATGGAGCTTCTCCCCAATGTCCTAATTGTGAGTTATAGAATCGTTGTGTTACACCGCGGTCTTCTTCCCACCAACTCCGTATTGTACTCATATCGTGAGTAGAAGGGGTTACAACTGATAAATAAGGGGCATCTGCCGGATGAAAAAATTCTATTTTATTTGATTTTGGTGCGCGTTGTACTTCCAGACTCAAAATTCCGAGGTTTTTCATTACTGCTGTCACACATGGTGTCATCATACCAAGATCTTCACCGCAAATTAACATATTAGTTGCGCGCTTTAAGGCTGGCAATTTACCCATTCCAGACTGATACCAATTTGAATCCTGGCGTTTAAAGAAATAGTCAACATATAGTTCACGTAACCTATCTTTAGTATAATTATCTAAATCACGGAATGAGCGAAGTGTTTCCATGCCAAAGCGCGGATAATATTCCGAACCATTACTTCCTTCAACCTCCAGAAAAAGTACATTTGAAATCAAATCAAACAAGCCCCATTTTACTCGTTCTGTTATTTCACCGGCATGATAAAGATTATCAACTGCCAATTGAGTCTGGAAATTATCTTTTAATCGATAATACCAGCCATCTTCAATCTGCAAACAGTTTATTTTCACCCAATTAGTTTCTTCACCAAAAAAATCGTAAAGTATTGAATCTGTAATATAAGGTTTGCAATAACGGTTATAGTCAAACCACAATCCTTTTTCAGCAAATTCATTGATATGAACCGGAACTGAAGGATTTAAATAGCCCATTATGCCTTCAATTTGGTTAGAAGGAATTTGCCAAATACGAAAAAAACCTAAAATGTGGTCAATTCTAAATGTGTCGAAATAATTAGACATTTGAGCAAATCTTTTTTTCCACCAATCAAAACCGGTACGTTCAATCATTTCCCAATTGTAAGTTGGTAATTCCCAATTCTGACCTTTCACAGCAAACATATCGGGTGGTGCTCCGGCTTGCATGTTCATATGAAAAAGTTCTGGTGAAACCCAGGTATCTGCACTGTTTCTATTTACTCCAATAGGAATATCGCCTTTAAGTACCACTCCATTTTCGTGTGCAAATTTTGCTGCTTCAGAAAGTTGAACATGTAAATGGTATTGAATAAAATAATTGGTTGCAATATCGTCGAAATGTGGCTGATCAGGATTTGAAAATTCAGCTATTTTTTTTGAATCAAAAGTTGAAAAATTCCCCCATTTTCTATAGTCAGAAGTACCATGACTATCGCGAAGAACACAATAAGCGGCGTAAGGTATTAGCCAAAATTCATTATTTTTTAAAAATTCTAGAAATTCTTTATTTTTAAGAAAATTAGTTTTTTGTGATATAAAAAGTTCTTTAGCATAAAGCAATTTATAATTAATAACTTCCAGAAACTGAACTAACTCCTGATTGTTCAATTCCTCTTTTTTAGTGTCGTAAGTTTGTTGTAATGGATGCGATTCAGGAAGCTTTCCTATCGAATTCAGATTCAAAAACAAAGGATTTAATGCAAAAGCAGATATTGCTGCATAAGGCAATACATCTGATTCGGTATGAGTTCCGGTAGTGTCATTTAATGGCAGTACTTGTATGAGCTTTATTCCAACTTTTTGAGCCCACTCAATAAGTAGTTTTAAGTCAGCAAAATCACCAACACCAAAACTATTTTTGGACCTGATACTAAAAACAGGTATGCCTACACCGGCTCCTTTCCATGAATTGTTTGCAATTCTGATAAAACCATCAGCCAGTTGGACTATTGTTTTTTTAGAATTTATTATGGGAGCAA
>CAZEEB010000216.1:0-3872 GCA_964511245.1 uncultured Paludibacter sp. | reverse complement strand
AAAAAAGATATATTTTTATCAAAGGTTTGCAAAAATACAAAAAAACATTTGTTCGTGAAATAATCTATCGGGAGTTGTAATAAGTAAAATGAAGTTTTAAGAAAAGTATTTTCGGTATTGTAAAACAAAATGTGTTACTTTGTAATTGAATTTATTAATTATTACCTGAAATAACTAATTTAATTCAATATCCACAAAATCAATTCAGAACGATACGTTAAAATAAAATAATCTAACAATCTTTTAAATTTGAAATCAAAATTAAACTCAGAAAATTCAACAACTAAAACCCGCAATTATTCTCGCTGGTCATGGATTCCAACGCTTTATTTTGCAGAAGGAATACCGTATGTTACTGCTATGACTGTGGCTGTAATTATGTATAAACGATTGAATATTTCTAATACTGACATAGCACTTTATACAAGTTGGTTATATTTACCATGGGTAATTAAGCCCTTTTGGAGTCCGTTAGTAGATAGCATTAAAACCAAGCGATGGTGGATTGTGGCTATGCAATTATTAATTGGCGCCGGAATGGCTGGAGTGGCATTTCTTATTCCGTTGTCATTTTTTTTTCAAGCCACACTTGCCTTATTATCACTTATCGCATTTAGTTCAGCCACTCACGATATTGCTGCTGATGGATTTTACATGCTTGCGCTTAACAGCTCCGAACAATCTTTTTTTGTAGGCATCAGAAGTACATTTTATCGGTTGGCAATGATTTCAGGACAGGGTTTATTGATTATTTTGGCAGGTGCGTTGGAATTTTATACCGGAAATATTCGCATTGCCTGGAGTATCACATTTTTTATTTTGAGTGGTTTATTTATCGTTTTTTTCATTTATCATCGCTTTGTATTACCATATCCAGAGCAAGACAATGCTAAATCCGGAGGATTCACAAAATTGATTTTCAAAGAATTCACAATTACGTTTGCATCTTTTTTTCAAAAAAAAGGTATCGTTTTGGCTATTGCATTCATGTTGCTTTACCGGCTTGGTGAAGCCATGCTAATAAAAATGGCTTCACCATTTTTGCTTGATTCAAGAGCGGTGGGTGGTTTGGGATTAAGTACCGAACAAGTTGGTTTAGTTTACGGAACTGTGGGAATTATTGCACTTACTTTGGGTGGTATAGTTGGCGGAATTGCAGCCTCGCGTAGAGGATTAAAATATTGGATTTGGCCTATGGCACTGAGTATTACCCTGCCACATCTGGCCTATGTATATTTGTCATGGTATGTTCCAAACAATTTTTTTATAATAAATATTGCGGTAGCAATTGAGCAATTTGGTTACGGATTTGGATTTACAGCTTACATGCTTTATATGATTTATTTTGCAAATGGCGAACATAAAACAGCTCATTATGCCATTTGTACAGGATTTATGGCTTTGGGCATGATGCTTCCCGGTATGATAGCTGGCTGGCTTCAAACTATTTTCGGATATCAGCATTTCTTTATTTGGATTATGATTTGTGCAATACCAACCCTTGCAATAATACCATTTTTAAAAATTGATTCAGAATTTGGAAAAAGGCAATTAACTTCAAAAGCTGACTAATACGTTTTTTTACATATTCAAATAAAAAGAAATCATTTCATTTTACTACCTTTGTATTCAAATTTTTAAAAACCATCTATAAGGCTTACTTAGCGGATTTTTGGGTTTACTTATGAAAATACTAATTCTTGGTGCCGGAAAAATGGGCACTTTTCTTACCGATGTTTTGTGTATTCAAAACGAAGTAGCACTATTCGATACAGATCCTAAAAGGTTGCGTTTTGTTTTTAATACATTGCGAATGACCAATTTAGATGAGATAAAAGCATTTGAGCCTGAACTGGTTATAAATTGTGTTACATTAAAATATACAATTGAAGCATTTCAAAATATACTTCCGGTAATACCAAAAACTTGTATCCTTTCAGATATTGCATCTGTTAAAACAGGACTTCAGGAATATTACATTTCAACCGGTATGCGCTATGTATCTACACATCCAATGTTTGGACCTACTTTTGCCACGTTGGATAATTTAAGCACTCAAAGCACCATTATAATTTCTGAATCGGATAGTAAAGCAAAAGAATTTTTCAGAAATCTGTATGGGTCATTAAAGCTTAAAATTTTCGAATATAGTTTTGAAGAACATGATGTAACTATCGCATATTCCTTGTCCATTCCATTTGCCTCCACACTTGTATTTGCAGCTGTAATGAAGCCGCAAGAAGCTCCTGGGACTACTTTTAAGCGACACATGGATATTGCCAAAGGATTGCTAAGCGAAGATGATTATCTTTTGTCGGAAATACTTTTCAATCCGCACACCCACAATCAGGTTGAAAAAATAAGGGCTGAACTAAAAATTTTGCTCGAAATTATTGACGAAAAAGACACTGAGAAAATGCAAATTTTTTTAAAAAATGTTCGTAAAAATATCGAATAATTAGTTTCTTACATTCTAAGGATTTTACATGAAATACTACAGTACAAATAAAAAAGTAAGTGGCGTCAGTTTGCAGGATGCCGTAGTAAAAGGTTTGGCTGATGACAAAGGCCTGTTTATGCCCGATTCAATAAAAAAATTACCACAGTCGTTTTTTGATAGAATTGAAACACTTTCGTTTCAGGAAATGTCATTCATTGTTGCCGATGCCTTTTTTGGAGAAGATGTGGAAGCTGAAGATTTGAAAAAAATTGTATACGAAACACTTAATTTTGATGCACCGCTTGTGCACGTAAATAATAATATTTACAGTTTGGAATTGTATCATGGACCAACGTTGGCTTTCAAAGATGTTGGCGGGCGATTTATGTCGCGCTTGTTGGGTTATTTTATCCAAAAGCAAAGCAATACAAAAGTAAATGTGTTGGTAGCAACTTCGGGTGATACAGGGAGTGCCGTGGCTAACGGTTTTTTGGGCGTGGAAGGCATTCATGTGTATGTGCTTTATCCGAAAGGCTTGGTAAGCCCTATTCAGGAATGTCAGTTTACAACACTCGGACAAAACATAACTGCGCTTGAAGTGGATGGCACTTTTGATGACTGTCAGGCGCTCGTAAAATCAGCATTTATGGACGAGGAGTTGAATTCAATTTTGAAACTTACATCAGCCAATTCCATAAATGTAGCACGTTTTCTTCCCCAATCATTCTATTATTTCTATGCTTATGCTCAGTTAAAAAAAATGGGTAAAGCCGATAATGTAGTAATGTGTGTTCCGAGTGGTAACTTTGGAAATATCACTGCCGGATTGTTTGGCAAACGCATGGGATTGCCACTGAAACGTTTTATTGCTGCCAATAACCGTAACGATATTTTCCTTAAGTACCTCCAAACCGGTGTTTACACGCCACGGCCATCAGTTTCAACCATTGCCAACGCTATGGATGTGGGCGACCCAAGTAATTTTGCAAGGGTTTTGGACTTGTACGGTGGATCACACGAAGCCATTTCATCCGAAATTAGCGGTGTGAGTTATACTGACGAACAAATATCCGAAACACTGAAAGCCTGCAAGCAAGAAACCGGATATTTACTCGATCCACATGGTGCTGTAGGTTACAGAGCATTGCAGCAAGGATTGAAACCTGACGAAATCGGCGTATTCCTCGAAACTGCACATCCGGCAAAATTCCTTGAAACGGTTGAAAGTATTATTGCTGAAAAAGTTGAAATTCCACTGAAATTGCAGAAATTTATGAAAGGTGACAAAAAAAGTATAGCTTTGTCAAAAAAATTCGAATCTTTTAAAAAATTCCTTAAAACCCAAGTAATTGAGTAAAAATATGAGTAAAAAAGTATTTGTAAGTGGAGATCGGAAGAGCACACGTCTGAACTCCAGTCACCTGAAGCTATC
>CAZEEB010000215.1:0-3875 GCA_964511245.1 uncultured Paludibacter sp. | reverse complement strand
CCCATTAATCCGGTTTTTGTTTGTTCTTTAAGTGCAGTACCTATTTTGTTACCCAAATCGGTCAATTCAGTGTTTTCTTTTTCCACTTTTCCTTTCATGCCTTCATTAACACCTTCCATTAAAGCTTTGATTGCATTCTGAGCAGAATCACCTTTGATGTAATAATTTTTAATTCCATCGCCGTTAGCCAAGCCAAAAGCATAGTTCAAACTATCGTTTTGAGTTTTCAGAGTTGGCACACTCGCCTTATTGCTGTTGCACGAAGTAAATGCTACTGCGGCTACAATTGCCACTGCTAAAATTATATTAAGTTTTTTCATTTTTCTGTTTATTATAAATTGATTAAAAATTTATCTAACTGGTTGTGGAGCTTGTTGTGGAGCTTGCGGTTGTGCCTGCATTGGTTGCTGTTTTGGCATCTTTTCTTGCTGAATACGCATCATGGTTTTCTGAATAAATTCCTGTGCTTGTTTAGCTGTCATCCCTTTGTCAAATCCATTCAATGCATTAACCAAACCTTGTTTTACTAATTTCTCATTAAATTTAAGTGTTGAGTCTCCCATCAAGCCTTTAGCTTTTTGTTGTTTCAATGAGTTTCCAATTTCCAAACCCAATTTGTACATTTCGCCTTTGTTAGCTCCTGCAGCATAAGCTTTGTCAAGTGCTTTCATAAGTGCAATGATTGGTTTACTTGTCGAATCGGTTTTCATGTAATAGTTTTTAATTCCATCACCATTTGCCAAACCGAGTGCATAGTTTAAACTATCATTCTGAGTTTTCAGAGTAGCTGTTTTAGCGTCATACTTATTGCATGAAGCAAGCATAAAAATGGCAACCAACGTTACCAACGATACAAAACTTTGTTTTTTCATTTGATTTTTAATTTATTAATTTCTACTTTTTATCACGGAACGAAATTATTTTTTTGAACTTTTCTTTTTTGTACTTTTAACAGCTTTGGGTTGTTCCAAAGTTTTTACTTCCACTTTGGGAGCAGGTTCTTTAAACTTTTTAATATCAAGCAGTTCAACTTCGAAAATCAATGTGGAATAGCCCGGAATAAGTCCATTACCTGCACCTTTTTCGCCGTAACCTAAAGCGAAAGGAATAACGAATTTATATTTTGATCCTATCGACATAAGTTGTACACCTTCTGTCCAACCCGGAATAACTTGATTCAGAGGGAATGAAATTGGTTCGCCTCTATCTACTGAACTATCAAATTTAGTACCATCAACCAGTGTGCCGGTATAATGTACTTTAACTGTGTCAGTTGCAGCTGGTTTTGCTCCTTCTTTGGCAACTAAAACCTCATATTGCAGTCCACTTGCAGTAGTTGTAACTCCAACTTTCGATTTATTTTCAGCTAAATACTTTTCGCCGGCTGCTTTTTTAATTTCTATATCTTTTGATTGTGCCTTGCTAATGTAATTTTTAAAAAATTCGGTTGCTACTTCCGATTTCATTAAAGCTGAATCGCCTTTCATTGCTGTAGTAAATCCTTTGATTATCAAATCAATATTTGATTTTCCTCCCGGAATTCCTTTTAGATTTTTTCCAAAATCAGTTCCAACATTAATTCCTAATGCATAACTCATGGAATCAACAGCATTTTTTAAAACATTTACCGGTGCAACAACAGTTTCGGCCAGTTTCTTTTTAGGTTTAAATACTTGTGCATAGGTAGGCGCAATAATAATACTCACTACCGCCATAATTAAAATTGTTTTTTTCATTGTTTTTTTATAAATTTATATTTAGATTTTATTTATATAATATTAATTTTTAGATAATACCCAGTAATTCAACTTCAAAAATTAATGTAGAATGTGGTGCAATAGCTTGACCTGCTCCTTGTGCGCCGTATGCCAATTCAGAAGGTATAAATAATTTCCATTTCGAGCCTACGGGCATTATTTGCAATGCTTCAACCCAGCCACTTATCACTTGTGTAACCCCAAAAGTGGTTGGTTCGCCCCGATTTACTGAACTATCAAAAACAGTACCATCAATTAATGAGCCATGATAATGTACTGATACGGAATCAGTTGCCGTCGGCGTATTACCTGTTCCTTCGGTTATAACTTCGTATTGTAATCCGCTAGGCAAAGTTAACACTTCGGCGCGTTTTGCATTTTCGGATAAAAAAGCTTTCCCTTCGGCTTGTGCTGCTTGGCCTACTTTTTCCTGCAAAGCCTGAAAAAATTCGTTTATAACAGTTTGAGCTTCCTGATTGCTTATTTCAGGTACATTTTGTTCCATCACATCCTGAATTCCTTTGGCCAACTTGGTATAATCCAGCGCATTTACACCACTTCCTAATAAATTGTTGCCCAGGCTTAAACCCAAAGCATAACTAACTTTCTCCATTTCAAGTTTTTGAGTGTTACAAAGCACTTATAACACAATAGCGTTTTTATGTGTAAAAGTGATCATTCTTAATTTTTTATTTTTTTTTGAATATGTAATCTTATAAAGTACCCATCAGGCATAAAAATCCAAATATTTAATTTACGATTATAGCTATTGGGGATTTACTCTAAAAAAAAAACGTTGCAAAGATAGCTGATTTGTTGAATAATAGCGTGTTAATATTTCAAAATTATCTAGATGAAACTACAATTGCTGTTTTTATTGTTTTCCGTTTGCCATTTTTGGGATTAAACATTTCAAAGTAAAGGACATACACTCCTGCATTAGCATTTTTACCAGCATCAGTTTTACCATCCCATGTTAAGAATCCTTCGTTTGATAACAAAACATTGGTTGCAAGTTGATATACTTTCACTCCTACGGGATTAAAAATTACAGCATTTGCTATGTATCCATTGTCATCGGTTTTGTAATGAATAAAGCATACATCGTTCACTCCATCATTATCCGGAGAAAATGCTTCAGGGTCACACCATACAAATTTATTGACGATTTCAGTGTTTGTAATTTCTCTAAATTGTGAATTTTTGTAGCCTGGTGTACCATAATTTACTTCAGAAGCTGCTGAATGCCAAGAATTTGAATCTTGAGTCGGCAGGTTGGGATTTATTTTTTCCAATGCTACAGCTTTTGGGTTTTTAACTAATGGGTGATGCCACTTTACGCTATATGTTAATTCATCATAAATCGTATCCTTTGAGGTATTTGTAAGTACGAGTGTAGCGGTTTCATTATTCAAAGTACTCCATTCGGTGTTAATTATATTACTCTCGATAGGACAATTATGATATTTTCTCACTTTTTCGGCGTTTGAGGTCATTGCCAGGTAACTTTTTGGTAATAATTGTGTTTTAGGTGGCAATTTAATTCCGGTATTTAAAGTACCATCGGTTTTACGTGTTGTAAATACTAATGTTGAAAGGTCCAAAAGCTTGTCCGATTTATTAAATATCTCCAGATATTCAGCTGAGCTATCTGGATTTTCAAACATTATTTCATTAAAAACTAGGTCGCCTTGAGCGATCGATTCGGTAATTCCTATTGTTTTTAAGGTATCAGCTAATAGATTTCCAGCTAAATCGGTCAATCCTGAAATATTGAGAGAATATAATTTTCCACTTTCAAAGTTAGCGTTAAAGTTCAAGGAAACCGATTTTTTGTCAGTCGAAATATTTTGCGAATACGGATTTCCAATACCTTGATTGACACTGAATGTAGCAAGCGAAAAATTCATTGCCTCTGAAAACCCAAGATTAAGTTTGTTGGGTTGCTCAATGCTAAGTGAATTTAAAATGGGTAGTTCTTTGTCAATTGCTTTGTTGCCTGTAACCAGTATATCATCAAAATAATAATATGAACCGGCAGTAGAGCTATTAATATACATCAAGCCAAAATAACTACATTTCTTAACGTCCAGATTTTGAACTGTTCCAGATCGGAAG
>CAZEEB010000214.1:0-3895 GCA_964511245.1 uncultured Paludibacter sp. | reverse complement strand
GTTTCTTGCTTGAATCTGATTTTTAATTATTCAACTAAGAATATACCTGATAAGGTTGTAGTTGTATAACTAACTTTAATTGTATAATTAGCACTTGCCCATGTATCTGTAGCAATAAAAACTTCAGAAGTTGAATAAGTGTCTACAGTTTCCTGTGATACTACATTATCGTTGGCATCATACACTGTAATAGTTGCATTTCCAACAGGCGAATCAAAATAAACTGATAATGAAGTTTCGCTAATAGTGGCACTAACAGGAAGAAACGTTAATGAAAGTGGTATTGGATTTTTGGGATCAGGAAGCTTTGTCAAATCAATTTCTGTTGTTGTAGCAAAAAGATTACTTGTTAACAGTACAATAAAAAATAAAAATAAAATGGAGTGTTTCATAGAGATTGTTTTTTAAATTTTGAATAATATTAATTAAATTTGTACCCAAAGTTAGAGAGACTTATTTGTTTTTGCAAAAAAAAGTGTGGCAAGGCAAGGCAAAAACCCATTTTGTAAATATCAGATAATTAATTACTTACGATTTTTTGAAAAAATAAATTGGCAAGGCTAACAAATCAGTCAAAAATAAGGGGTATTTTAACTAACCCATATTTGTAATAATCCTGATTTCAAAGTAAAAAACAATACTCATCATCAAATTCCCATGAAAAAATACGTAGCTATTCTTTTTGTTTTATTTTTAATTTCGTGTCAGCCACATTATACCCGAAACGAAATTATTCTGAAAGCGGAAAAACAATTGGATACTGCACCGGATAGTGCTTATAAATTATTGAGTTCAATCGCTCATCCCGAAAACCTTCCTAAAGCGGATTATGCCGCTTGGTGTTTGCAATACACCCACGCTAGTTACAAACTTCAAAAGAAATTTACAACCGATAGTATCATCCAAATTTCAGTAAATTATTACAAGAATAGTAAGCTGAAAAAACAAAGCGGAACTAGCTGGTATCTGTTGGGGTGTGTAGCAAAATTGTTACAGAAAAATACGGTAGCAATGGAAGCTTACAAAGAAGCTGAAAATGTATTAGCACAAACAAATGAAAACAAATTAAAAGGACTGGTTCAATTTAGTTTGGGATATATTTGCATGCGGGATGAAATGTATAAAAACTCACTAAGCTATTTAAAAAAATCGCTACTGTATTTCAAACAATCAAAAAATAAAAAATATTTGGCTTATGCTTACAGGGATATTTCAAATATGTATAATCAGTTAGATTATCCTTTTGATAGTGTGATGCATTATTCTGATTTAGCTCTTAAAGCATCAAAAGAAGCAAGTGATTCAATCAATTATTACAGTATAATATCACGGCAGGGAGAATTGCTATATAAGAGAGATTATAAACAAGCAAAAGAATTAATCTTAAAAGGTTTTCATTATTTCCCAGCAAAACAATCTTATTATGCAGCTTATCTTTCGTATCTTTATTTAAAACTAAATCAACCCGATTCGGCAAAGTATTATTTGAAAATTGCGCTATCAGACAAGTCTAATTCTTCAAACAAATTAATTGCATTGCATGCTGCTGCACTTATTTCAGAAGAATCAACGGATTATAAAAAAGCCTATTTTTATTTAGAAAAAGGATATATCTTACGAGATTCAATTTATGCATTAAATATAAGCGACCAATTACATCGGATTGATGAGCAATATAATTTTACAAAAAAAGAAGAAGAAAATGCCGCATTGAA
This sequence comes from uncultured Paludibacter sp., assembly GCA_964511245.1. Lineage (GTDB taxonomy): Bacteria > Bacteroidota > Bacteroidia > Bacteroidales > Paludibacteraceae > Paludibacter. The sequence continues at coordinate 2,180 of CAZEEB010000214.1, read as the reverse complement.
AATTGACAAACGGAATCAGGTAATTTGGATTGCTTTCTTTGCAATTGCCTTTTTGATAATACTTGTAATGTATCTATTCATCAGAAACAAGTCAAAACAAAAACAAGCTGATGATGAGATGGAAAAACAACGGTTGAAATTTAGTAAAGAAACCACGGAGATTCAGAACTTTCAAAAAAGAGAATTATTGTTAGTAAAAACTCAAAGTAAAGTTGAAAATACGTTGGTATTTAATAAATTGAATAGAAATTTAATGACTCACGGAAAAAAAGAACAATTACTTGAAGAAATCACAAAACAATCAACGCTATCAGAAAAAGAATGGGCAGATTTTATTAAAGAGGTAGACAATTTGTTTGAAAGTCGGATTTCAAAATTAAAAGCAGAATTTTCCGAACTGACAGAAACTGATTGTATAGTTATTGCACTTATTTGTTTGAAAATAAATATACCGAATTCTTGTTTGCTATTGAACATGAGCAAAAACACACTATATAATCGTCGGAAAACAATTAAGTTACGTCTTGAGCTAAATGCAGATTCTGATTTAGAAAAATGGATTGTGGGTTATATGTCGGGTGGTTTACAATAAAGTCGGTAAATACAACTTCTAAAATTTATGTTGATACTGTCATGGTCTTATTTTTTTACGCTTACACCTAACTCAATACTTAAAACTTCCAAATTCACTTTCAATCAGTAATTCTTTTGAGTTTGAAGCTTCGCAATAGCCAATTATCTGAGCATCAATGCCAAATGACTTTGAAATGGCAATGACCTGATTCGCAAATTCAGCCGGCAAATAAACTTCCAATCGATGACCCATATTAAACACCTTATACATTTCTTTCCAATCGGTATTTGATTCTTTTTGAATAAGCTGAAACAAGGGTGGAACAGGAAACAGATTGTTTTTTACCACTTTAAGATGTTCAATGAAATGAAGAATTTTAGTTTGTGCGCCACCGGAGCAATGCACCATACCGTGAATATTTGGGCGAAGCTCCGCCAACAGTTTTTTTACCACGGGGGCGTAGGTGCGGGTAGGAGAGAGAACTAATTTTCCGGCATTCATGCCTAATCCCTCTATCTCATCGGTTAGTTTACAAGTGCCCGAATAAGCCAGATGTTGAGGTATTTCAGGATTATAGCTTTCAGGATATTTCAGCGCCAAATAATTGGCAAACACATCGTGTCGGGCAGATGTCAATCCGTTGCTTCCCATGCCGCCGTTATATTCTTTTTCGTAAGTAGCTTGTCCCGACGAAGATAGCCCCACAATTACATCGCCGGCTTTAATATTCCCATTGTCAATCACTTCGGAACGTTTCATGCGGCAAGTTACCGTGCTATCAACAATTATAGTTCGTACAATATCACCCACATCGGCAGTTTCTCCTCCGGTAGGATAGATATTCACTCCCATTTCAGCAAGTTCATTTACCAGATCATTTGTGCCGTTAATGATTGCGGATATTACTTCGCCCGGAATCAAATTTTTATTTCGTCCGATGGTTGAAGATAATAAAATATTATCTGTAGCTCCAACGCATAATAAATCATCAATATTCATTATTAGCGCATCCTGAGCAATTCCTTTCCAAACCGAAATATCTCCGGTTTCGCGCCAGTAAATGTATGCCAACGATGATTTAGTGCCGGCGCCATCGGCATGCATTATATTGCAATACTCAGCGTCATTACCCAAAAAGTCAGGTATAATTTTGCAAAATGCATTGGGATATATACCTTTGTCAATGTTTTTGATGGCATTATGCACATCTTCTTTTGATGCAGATACACCTCTTAAATTGTAACGTTGGTCGCTCATTTTTAGTTGTTATGTATTTCCTATTATTGTTGTTGTATTTCTTTCATTTTAATCCATTGTACTAACTACCTACCTGCCCGAATTGGAAATCAGTTCTTTCACTTTGTCATTAAACCGGTCTTCAGTAAGCAATTGTTCAAGTGTGATATGCATTCGGTAACACCAAAAATTGCGTGGATTGCTGGGGACATTAATCCGTTCGGCAAAAGGATGTTCGTGTCGTAATCCGGCATCAATGGCAATATAGTCTTGCCACGGCAAAATAACCATCATGGCTTTAGCATCAAGATGTTGCTGTAAGATCGGAAGAGCACACGTCTGAACTCCAGTCACCTGAAGCTAGCTCGTA
>CAZEEB010000213.1:0-3906 GCA_964511245.1 uncultured Paludibacter sp. | reverse complement strand
TTGTCCCTGTATGTTATAAAGGGCCAATTCTAAATTTCCGCTTAATTCTGAATTTATAAAAACTTTTACCTTGTTTGAATCAATACGTGAAACATTGACATTCTTTCTCAAAAGGGATAGCTCTTCTATATTGCTGATTATATTTAATAACTGATTTTTTATACTGATCATTCCTGCAATGGAAGGGTGCCCTGCCATTTTGTTAATGTTATTAAGCTGTATATTTTCTATGTTATATTGTTTACATATTAATTTTTGAGCGTCTGCTATTTCTGATTTTAATTCAGTATTTACCAAATTGATAATTTTTACGTTTGGATATTTTTTAATGAGATAATCCAGCATGTAAGCAAAAGCAGGTCGAAAACTTTTCAAATCGTTTTCGGTCCAATCGCTATATTTGTAAATACCTAAAGGAGAGTTTGCCCAACTGTCATTAGTTCCACCAAAAATAATAATAAGGTTTGGATTTCCTAAATTTATCATTCTGGTAATAAAAGATGAACTGGAACTATTTCCCCCACTATATCCTGTATTACAAACAGTTGAACCTGAATAGGAATTATTATATTCCAATACAAATCCTTTTTCTTGTATAAATTGATACCACCATGTTTGCTCAACTGTTTGAACATCGTTATCATTGGTTGAACGGGGATACCAAGGAGAGTTTGTAGTTGGAGTTAAATAATTTTTAAAGGATGAATATGAATCTCCTAATATGCTTACCTTATAAATATTTATATCATTTACAAACTTATGGCTATCTTTATCATTACAAAACCCCGATACGAATGAGACGAGAAAATAGATTACAATTATTGATTTTTTCATTTTTAGCTATTTTAATATGTTCATTTCTAAAAACCCAACTATATTTTGCTCATTTAATATTCCATTTATCTTGCCATTTCAATACGGGTATCCCGTTTTCGAACAAAATGGGCAACCAAATATAACGCGCATCAAATTGCAAATTCGGAGTCCAACGATCTGCCATAAAAATAAAAGCATCCTTTTTCCCTTCAATTTTCAGGATGTAAGTGCCCTGAGAATTAAAAGTAAGATTTGCATCAGTTCCAACGCAGGGATTTCCAAGCTCTGTCCATTTTCCAAACAGACTATCGGCAACTGCCATTCTCGCAGCGTTGGGTGCCCAGCCGGTACAATCGGAAGTAATCAGGTAATATTTCCCGTCCTTTTTCAGAACCGTTGGTGCTTCATTGTGTTTACCTTCCAACGCTCTCACGTAGCGACCGGTGTGGCTCATATAATCGTCAGCTAATTCCGCAATTTGAATGGTTTGATTTTCTTCCGAAGCAAAAATATGATAGGCTTTGCCATCGTCATCCACATAAATCGTCATATCGCGCGACATTTGACCTCCTTCCAAATCACGGCGAACAAATAATCCATTTTTTACAGCCAACGTCCATTCAGGAGTCCATTTTTTCGGAAAATCAGCTTCGGTTAAAGAAGATTTTTTTTGTTCATCAGTCATATTTAAAGGATATTTTCCGGGATTGGGTCTGTATGAACGGATATAACGGAAAGGACCTTTCACGTTATCGCTCACAGCCAATCCAACTCTGGCTGCACTGTAGCCCTTACCTTTGAGTTCGAGGTGAAACCACATGACGTATTTTTTCGTTTTGGCATTATAAACCACTTTAGGTCGTTCAATGGTACATCCGGAAGTTAGTTCGGCTTTTTCATCGTCATTCACAACAGATAAGGCTACCCCTTCATAGCGCCATTTCAGCAGGTCGTTGGAAGAGTAACAATTTACACCAACATGCGCCTCGCATGAGTATTCATCCTTGTGTTCACCGTACCAATAATAAATGCCATTTTGAAACAACATGCCACCGCCATGTGCATTAATGTGAATTCCTCTGTCATCTTTCCAGATTTGACCGGGAGTAAATGATTTTATTACTTCGTTTTGAGCAGTTGAAAGCAACGAAAATAGAATAAATACAAATAGAATATTTTTTCTCATAAGTTTGGAAATTACTGGCATTCAGTTGTGAATTGCCATATTGATAATTTTAATGATTTATATTCAGATAAATGAACGTATATTTCCGATATAAAGAAGGTACTTAATTATATATTTAACATATTCTTTCGAACGAAAAACAAGTAAAAACTGTTTAATTTACTTTTTCGCTTTTATTAATTTTCCCACTTCCAATAAGGTTTTAATATCAATGTCTCTCAAATTTCCTTTATAATCGGGACCAATATCAATAGAGAAAATGTTTCTAAATTTCACAGCTCCTAAATAATCTTGATAGATCTTTTCAGCAGTGATACAAAGACTGTCATGTTCCGGCAAAGAATAGAACCAGTCAGCTCCTCCTTTGTGCGTTGGAAGCATCGGATAAGTAAATTCTGCAGCAATATAGCCTTTGTAATTTCCACCGACTTTATTATATCCGGCTCCCGAAATATCATCAAGAGCTGATGCGTGCCCACGTTCCCCAAGTCGAATACGACCTGCAGGTGTGCCATGATTATAACCCGGCAAACAATTAGGCTGAAATTGAGCCACCCATTTATCGGTTTCTTCATGAGATAAACCTCCATCGCCCTGTGCATGGTCAAACCAGATGTATTCTATATCCCCGTAATTAGTCAGTAACTCTTTTAATTGTGCTTTCTTCATTTCGGGATTTGAGCCACCACTCATACAAAATTTGGCACCTGGAAAATTCCAGTCGCCTTCCGAAAAGTATAAGGCTAATTTAATTCCGTATTTATCACAGGATTTGCGGAGTTTTGCCAGTACATCAATCCCCAATAGACTTTTGGTGACTTTCTTCTCGGTAGTTTTGGTATCCCAGAGGCAAAAGCCATCATGATGTTTGGTCAAAAAAAGGATATAATGCATGCCGGCTTTTTTAGCCACTTTGCACCATTGGTCGGTATTACATCCAGTAGCTTTAAAGTACGAGGCATCTTTATCGGATGTTGGTGTCCATTCTTTTCCGGAAAACGTGCTGAATGACCAACAAATAAACATCCCAAAGCGCATATCAGCAATCTGTTTTGCCCTTATAGAATCAGGAATTACTGTTTTATTGATGGCAAATGATGGGGTTTTAGTATTCTGAGCGTATGTAGCTTGAAAAAAAACCAATAGAAATAGAATTGCAGTAAAAAATGATTTCATAATTTTATAGTTATACATATCACTACCTGTTGAAACAATTTTATAAGTTAGTATCAGATATTATGGACTTCATCTTATATCACTAATAATATTCTCTGGTATTTATTTAAGAATAAATACAACCGCCTTTTCCTTACGAAAAAGACGGTTGTTTCTTAAAAAAACTATAATATTTTTTAGTTTGTCAAACCACCGAAGGCTGAACCCTAATTGTCAAGATGTTAACTGATAAAATCAAATAATAGCAATACTATTGTTTAACAAAAATATAAAAAATGCTTTAATATTTTAACTACAAATTAAATACTCATTTTTTCATAAATTTGACAGGAACATAACCTTCACACTTCAGTATATAAAAACCTGATGGTAAATTCCCTGTTTTAATCCTTGTACCGCTATAAATGCTTTGCAAAACCAATCTACCCTGAATATCGTACAAACTCAGCCTCTGACCTTCAGTAAGACCTTGCAATTGAAATTCATCCACTACCGGATTTGGAAAAATGCTAAATTGCGCACCTGATATATTTTCGATACCCGAAGCATCATTTACAGTAATTGTATATGTTTTAGTAGTGATTCGTGAAATATAATCACGTCCACGTACCTGTATACGATAAGTTCCGGGTTTGGTATATGTATACTGGTCCTTGTAATAGGTAGATACCACTGTGTCAGCACCCTGAAATATATACCAGCGATAAAATGCATCGTTGTTTTCGAGG
>CAZEEB010000212.1:0-3941 GCA_964511245.1 uncultured Paludibacter sp. | reverse complement strand
GCCCAACGAGCTACCACTGCTCCACTCCGCGATATTTTGTGGGTGCAAAAGTACTGCTTTATTTTGAACTGGCAAACAATTATCGTTAATTAATTAATTAATTTTGTGTTCACTTCTTACTCTTTTGCCAATAATTAAAAATGAATATATTGCTTGCTAGAAATCATGAATACTTTGTAGTAAGTATCATTTTCTATTTTTAGCAACTTTGTTGAGGTTTAGCTAAGGTATTTTTATGTTTGTAATAAAAAAAATGCTATATTTGCAGCTCTTTAAAAAAAATGAATTAATTAATGTCTTATTTTAAATAACCAATTTCCATGCAAAACAAAGGACTTGTCAGACTTTTTGCTATATCTCTGGCTTTAGTATGTGTATTTTATTTATCTTTTAGCTTTGTAACCAGCCATTATAACAACAAAGCTAAAGAATATGCCAAAGGCGATAAACTTAAAGAATATAATTATTTAGACTCACTCTCGAGTGTGGTTGTTTGGAAATTACCTCTTTTAAAAAGCGGTTACACGCTCAAAGAATGTCGTGAAAAAGAAATTAATCTTGGTCTCGATTTAAAAGGAGGGATGAATGTAACGCTGGAAGTATCAGAAGCAGATATTATTCGCTCGTTGTCAGATTTTAACAACAATCAAAACTTCAATTTAGCGTTGGCAAATGCCACTGAACTTCAGAAAACAAACAGTCAGAAATCTTATATTGATTTATTTGTTGAATCATACAAAAAACTTGACTCTCAAGCTAAATTGGCAACAATTTTTAGCACTTTTGAGTTGAAAGATAAAATTTCACTTACCACTTCCAATGATGATGTAATAAAAGTACTAAAAACGGAAGTTGAAGGTGCTATCAGCAACTCATTCAATGTATTACGCCAACGTATTGACCGATTTGGAGTGGTTCAACCTAACATTCAGAAACTTGGAAATGGACGTATTCTGATTGAATTACCTGGAATAAAAGAGCCTGAACGTGTACGTAAATTATTACAAGGATCTGCAAATCTTGAGTTTTGGGAAACTTATGATTTAACTGAGATTATCAATAACATAATTGATGCCAATAAAATACTAGCACAATTAAATGTTGCAGCCGGAGTAAATACCGCAAAAGATTCAACTGTTTATAAAAAAGCAATTACAGCTGCTGCTCCTACAGTAAAATTGAGTTCAGTAGACAGTTTGAAAGCGGCATTAAAAAAGAAAAGTTCCACATCTACAGCAAATGCTACCGATTCAGTTCAACAAATGGAAAAAAACCGAAAGGAAAATCCATTATTTGCTGTTCTTCAGGTAAATGCACAAGGTGGTCAGGCAGGACGCGGTCCAGTTATTGGTTATGCTCATAGCAAAGACACGGTTTTAATTAACAACTATTTTAAAACCAAACAGGTTCGCGAAATTTTACCTCGTGACCTTGGTTTGCGCTGGTCTGTTAAATCTTTGGACAAAAAAGGAGAAATTTTTCAACTTATTGCTATTAAAATTAGTAGCAGAGATGGACGTGCACCACTTGGCGGAGATGTAATAACCGATGCACGTGCCGATTTTAGCCAAACTTCGGCATACGCCAATGTTAGCATGACAATGAATGCTGAAGGTTCTAAAACCTGGGCTCGTATGACCAAAGACAATATAGGCAAATCCATTGCCATAGCTCTTGATGGGTATATATACTCATTCCCAACAGTAAACACTGAAATTACGGGTGGTAGTTCACAAATTACAGGAAATTTCTCAGTAGAAGAAGCTAAGGATTTAGCCAATACATTGAAATCGGGTAAAATGCCAGCCCCTGCACGCATTGTTCAGGAAAATATTGTTGGTCCAACTTTGGGTCAGGAAGCAATTGATAATGGACTTGTTTCCTTTATAATCGCTTTTGTGTTGGTGTTACTTTACATGATTCTATATTATGGTTTAATTCCTGGACTTATTGCTGATATCGCATTGCTTATCAATGTGTTCTTCCTGTTTGGTGTGTTATCATCGTTCGGAGCAGTTCTTACTTTGCCTGGAATTGCGGGTATAGTGCTCACACTTGGTATGGCTGTGGATGCCAACGTGTTGATGTATGAGCGTATTCGAGAGGAAATGAATAAAGGTAAAACCATGCGTAAAGCTATCGATGATGGTATAGGTCATGCTCTTTCTGCTATTATCGACTCGAACGTTACAACGATTATTACCGGAGTAATTTTAGCTTATTTCGGAACAGGACCTATTAAAGGTTTTGCTGTAACAGAAATTATCGGTGTATTGACTTCATTCTTTACTGCTGTTTTCTTGACCCGTTATATGCTTTATTTATATGCTAACCATGAAAGCGCAAAAGAAATTACCTTTATAACCGGTGTTACCAAAAGCTGGTTTAAAGATATGAAAGTAGATTTCATGGGTATGCGTAAATGGTTTTATGGTTTATCAATTGGATTAATTCTGATTAGCTTTATTTCATTTGGTGTTCGTGGATTTAGTTTAGGAATTGATTTTTCGGGTGGACGTAACTATGTGGTTGCTTTTGATAAACCGGTAAGTACCGATCATGTGCGCCGTATGCTCGGAAATGCTTTTGAAGGCGATGTACCTCAAGTAATTACAATTGGTTCTGATAATCAGGTTCGTATTGCAACTAAATATAAAATAAACGACAATTCACCAACTATAGATAACGAAATTGAGGGTAAAATTTTTGAAAATTTAAAACCACTACTCAAAAGTTCGCTTACAAAAGAACAATTTATAAAAGACAATATTAAGAGTTCACAAAAAGTAGGTCCAACAGTGGCTGATGACATTAAACGTTCAGCAATTTGGGCTGTAATTTTGGCTATTTTTGGAATTGGATTGTATATTTTTATTCGATTTAAAGAATGGGGTTATGCATTAGGTGTTATTGTTTCGTTGGCTCACGATGCGATTATAGTTCTGGGTGCGTTTTCATTATTATATGGAATTTTGCCATTTTCGATGGAAATAGATCAGGCATTTATAGCCGCAATTTTAACGGTAATTGGTTACTCGGTACATGATACGGTAATTAACTACGACCGAATTCGTGAGAATGTATTATTATTCCCTAAACGGGATAGAATATCCTTGATTAACCTATCAGTAAACGAAATGCTAGGTCGTACATTTAGTACTACAATGACAGTGATACTAACTTTACTTTCAATGTTTATTTTTGGAGGTGAAACTATACGTGGATTTATTTTTGCAATGTTATTTGGTATCATTTTCGGAACGTATTCTTCTGTTTTTATTGCTTCACCAATAACAGTGGAAATGGGTAAATTGGTAAATTTGATAAAAGCTCGAAAAGCGACAAAAAAAGCACTAGAAAATAAAAAATAAGTATTAATTTAAGTTTTAAATAAGCACTAAAAGAGCTTTGTTGATTCATCAGCAAAGCTCTTTTTTTATTTACTAAATTTGAACTATAAATACAATTAACAATTGACGCTTTTGATAAATAGATAGAAATGACATATAACTTTGCTAAAAACGAATTAAATATCTATGAAAAACAAGCATGTTTAACTAATTTAATTAATTGAAACATGTAGTATATATTGCAGCTAAAGTGCAGTATATGTAGTATTTAATTCTACAAAATCAAGTAAAATCAAACATTTAACAACTATTTTAAACACTTTGTTTGCTGGGAAATATTTTTCATTATCTTTGCCAGTATGTAATAATAAATCCGATTTAAAGTTTATAATTATTAGTTAAAAAATATGCCATGGAACATGAGTTAAAGTATGATGAAATAAATAATATAGTGATACTTTCATTCAAATATCACTTCCAATATAACGATGTAGAACCTCTGTTTTTTAAGGTAAAAGAAATGTTGGATGGAAAGCAAATTCGTCAGTTGCTTGTAGTAATGAGCGATAGGCATAATGTTGAAAACAGGGA
>CAZEEB010000211.1:0-3943 GCA_964511245.1 uncultured Paludibacter sp. | reverse complement strand
GAATTACAAATATACACAAACTTAATGAAAATGCCAACTTTATAAGAAGTTAAAAAGTACTTTAAATATATTATTGTAACCCGAAGTTATTTTGATAGTGATATTCAATAAAATGATAAGAAATCTTGAATTGCAAATAGTTTGCCAACGATTGACCTAGTCCGGTAAGCCGAACAAAACAATCTGCGTAGTTAAAAACAACTAAGAACAAGTTTTTCGAGCGAAGTGGGCGTAGTCTTTTTTTTCATCTACCAAATAGTCAGTAGTCATTTTACGTTAAGTATTCGATTGTATTTTCCGTTTGGTTTAAGCAATTCAATAGCGATTTTCAGATCCTTATCTGTTCGGAGTGAATATTGAATTTCACCTTTTTGATAGTAATATCGTTTCATAATTTCGAGACTTAACAGTTCTGAAATATCAGCTTTATTTTCTTCAATGCTCATGCTAATGTCGGGAGTAATTTTCTTTTTTAAAGCTTCAAATTCATCTTTAGCACGTTTATCAATACCCTCAAATTTTGCCATGTCTAGTAATTCTTTGTAGTATTTTTCGGTCTGTGTGCTGTACGTAAATTTTTTTTCGAGTAGGTAATTTGTGAATGCATTAAAGTCATCGGCACTAAGTTTAAATTCTGTTGGCGATGCAACCTGTGGGTGATTTAGCACATATTGAGTTGCAAAATTAAAATAAAGGTTTTGTGCAAAAATATAATAGGCAATATTCAATTTTCGCTCATCCTTGCTAAGCGTATCCGGAATTATACCACCGCCATCGCGCACTTTGCGGCCGTTGTGGGTTTTAAATTCGGAAGTCAAACTATCGGGTATATGACCCACACTTCCATCTTCGTTACGATGGCTGTAATCAATGGCTTGTATACATCGGCCACTGGGTATGTAGTATTTGGCCGTGGTAACTTTTAAATTTCCCCCAAAACTAATGGGACGTATGTCTTGTACCAATCCTTTCCCAAAAGTGCGTTCACCAATAATTATAGCCCGGTCGAGGTCTTGCATACTTCCTGCTACAATTTCGGAAGCTGAGGCTGATGAACGATTTGTGAGAATGGCGAGTTTCAAGGTAGAAAAAATTGGTTCGGTCGGCGTTTTGAAAGTACGATCGGCTTCTTTGTTTTTACCTTTGGTTGTAACTACCTCGGTGCCTTTTGGAACAAAAAAACCGACTATTTTTACCGCTTCGTTAATTAAACCACCACCATTGTTTCGAATATCGAGTACCAGTGACTCGATTTGGTGTTTCTGACTTAATTCAAGCACTGCTTTTTTTAGCTCTAAAGCTGCTCTGTCAGTAAATTCACTTAACATTACATACCCAATTTTATCAGCTATTTGTGCCGTATACTTTACCGGATTTACTTGAATCTTTTCACGTAAAAATGACTTTTCTAGTGTATTTTTTTCGTTCAAGCGTTTTAATTTCAGTTTAATAGTTGTGCCAGGTGTTCCTTTCAGTAACGCACTCACATCGCTTACTGATTTTGTACTTATTTTTTGTCCATCAATTTCTAAAATCACATCACCGGCTCTAATTCCATTGCGCTGAGCGGGCATGCCTTCATAAGGTTCTGACACGCATATTTCATTGCCATTTTTCATAATCATGGCACCAATACCAGCATATTCGCCTGTAGTCATAAAGGTAAGGTCATCTGTTTCTTCTTCTGGCAGATAAACTGTGTAGGGGTCAAGTTTCTCGAGCATATCATCAATGGTCGATTTTATAATCTTATCATGATTTAACGAATCAACATAAAATAAATCCAGCTCTCGAAGCACAGAATTGAATATAGTGAGGTTTTTGCTAATTCTGAAGGTGCGTTGTTCAGGCTTTGAAAGCCCAAAAACAAAGCTGCTGCTTAGCAATGAAATAATAAAAATACAACTCGTTTTTCTCATAAAAAAGCTAATAATTAAATCTTAAATTTCATATAAATACTGTTGACAAACACAAAATCACAACTTAATATTTGGTGGTAAAAACGTTGAAATGTCTTTTCCATAACTGTATAAGTCGCGAACTACCGAAGATGAAATAAATGAGTACTCCGATTCGGTAAAAAGAATAACGGTTTCAATACCTGTTAATTTTTTGTTTGCATCGGCAATACTTCGTTCATATTCAAAATCACCCACAGTTCGCAATCCCCGCAGAATGTAACCTGCCTCAACCGACAATGCAAAATCAACGGTTAAGCTATTGTATGAAGCCACTTTAACTCTGGGTTCAGCGCTAAATGAATGCTGAATAATTTCTTGTCTTTTTTCAAGCGAAAACAAGGTTTTTTTTGAATGATTTATTCCAATTCCGATGATAATTTCATCAAACATGGTTAATCCTCTGTTTACAATACTGTAATGTCCAAGAGTAAACGGATCAAAGGTACCCGGAAAAATCGCTCGTTTCATAGTAACTGTATTATTGGTTCAATTTTTGTAAATCTAAAAATTAATCGCTTTAAAGATTGCAAAGATAAAAATAATTACATCTCAGAGCCTAATAATTGCCTTGAACTTTGTTTTTTTTTGGATTTAGTACATTTTTTCATTACATCAGTTATCTTTGTTGCTTACTTTCATTTTTGTTTTAGAATTTCATTGAATTATTTTGGCTAAAAAAGACTCAAATTTCAAATTGTAAATAAATAGCTTTTTCAATCAAACTAAAAGTATTAATTAAAACACAATGAGTATGAAAAAAACCTCTATCGTAGCAGTACTTCTGCTTTCAAGCACACTTATTTTTGCACAATTTAACTTGGGAATAAAAGCAGGTTATAACTCTTCGCTCACGTTTACTAATATCGGTGATGTTGCTACCGGGACTTATAATCTAACCAATGTGGGTAATGAAATATGGAATGATTTCCATGTTGGTTTATTTACACGTATTCCTTTTGGTAAAATTATTTATGTGCAACCAGAATTGCTTTATTCAGTTCAAAAGAAAAACTTTCAACTTTCAATTCCTGACCTTATTAGTGGAGGTAAAAACATTAGCTTAGATAGAATTGCCACTATAAGTACAGTGGATGTGCCTCTTCTGATTGGAGCTAAAGTATTGGATTTGAAGATATTGAACCTGCGGGCATTTGCTGGTCCAATGTTGAGATTTAATGCAGGTTCCGAGCTTTCGTTTCAAAATCTTACCTCAGGAAGTACCTTTGATACGAATAAATTAGTAAATGAAGTTAAAGCAGCAAACTTGGGGCTTGAAGCAGGTATAGGTTTGGACGTGTTAATGTTCGCCTTGGATTTGCGTTATAATCTAATTGCCGATATGTATAAAAATCCATTATCTACATCTAGTTTAACCAATATTCCGGCAAATACTTTTGTGATATCGTTGGGTTGGAAAATTTTTTAATCCCAATTCGAAAATAACAGAGGCTGTAATTAATTGTTAATTAAAGCCTCTGTTATTGAAGTATTAAATTAAAAACAATAACGAGCAGCCAGATATACACCATCGTAAGTAGGTGCAATTGTGGGAATTACATAAATTCCTGGACGATAATCCAATGTGAGTTGAAGCGGAAAATCAAAATTGTATTGAAGTCCAATCTGTCCAAATGCACCTACACCAAACGCACTAATGCCAGCTGTGTTGTAGAAAGTCCCAACTCCTGCTCCAAAACCATAATACCAACTAAAACCCTCATATAGTTGGGGTAGGGGCTTTACCCATTGATATAATCCTGTTAATTCAAAACTGGAATTTACCAACCCCAAGTCAATTTCCAGTCGGTTTGCAGTGCTCAGAGGCTGTTGAAATGTAATTTCCCCGCCATAAGCCGAAAAACCACCAAATCGAACACCAATTGCTCTTTTGTCAACTTGTGCATTTAAAACTGCAACATAACTCATTGCAAATAATAAAAATAAAAAACTCTTTTTCATAAAGTACAAATTTTAGAATGTAA
>CAZEEB010000210.1:0-3968 GCA_964511245.1 uncultured Paludibacter sp. | reverse complement strand
TCTTTGCCACTTGGAGCTTTGGTAGAAATTGAAACTATTGCTATTAAATAAATTTAACAAAATAAAAAACCGATATTTGCAATTGCAATATCGGTTTTTAAAGTATTGTTTAATTGATTACATCTCCCATTGTTCGCAAGTTGCAATCAGGTCATCAAATGTTTTAATTTTAGATTTTGCCTTCACTTCAGAAATTTGAGCTTCAACTTCGGCATCATACGTTTCTTCAATCACATCGCGAATGACACCAAGTGCTATAGGCATATCTGGACCTTCCATCATTGCTAATTTCATGTGAAGTGTAGTATCTTCGCAAGTTGCATCATGAATTAATATATCGGTTTCGGTAATTCCATTTTCGCCAATTGTAACCACTTTCAGGTTTAAACCATCAAGCACCAAGCCTTTTGTTCCCTCTTTGCCAAAAATCATTCGTTTTCCGTGCTCCAATGCAATGGTTCTATCTGCACGATATTCTCTTTCCGCTAACCAGCCATGTGCACCATCATTAAAAATCACACAATTCACCAAGCATTCAATTACTGAAGTGCCTTTGTGTTTTGCACCAGCTAACATTGTCATTTGTGCTGTTTTCAAATCTACATCCAATAGTCGGCCAAAAAATGTCCCACGTGCTCCCATTGTTAGTTCTGCCGGACGAAATGGGCGTTCCACTGTTCCAAAAGGGGAAGATTTTGTTACATAGCCTTTTTTAGTTGTGGGGGAATATTGTCCTTTTGTTAATCCGTAAATTTGATTATTAAAAAGCAGTACATTAATATCGATATTCCTGCGGACACTATGAATAAAATGATTTCCACCAATTGCCATACAGTCACCATCTCCGGTAATTTGCCAAACGGTTAATTTTGGATTTGCTACTTTTACGCCTGTGGCTATAGCAGCCCCTCTACCGTGAATAGTATGAAATCCATAACTACTAATGTAATATGGCAATCGAGATGAGCATCCAATTCCCGATACAATAGCTGTTTGATGAGGTGCTACACCTAAATCGGCCATTACTTTTTGCAATGAGCTTAGCACGGCATAATCGCCACATCCCGGGCACCAACGTACATATTGATCGCTTTTAAAATCTTTGGCTGTATATTGAATTTTTATTGATTCGGTTGTTTCCATGTTAAAATATGAGCTAAAATTCTTATTTTAATAAAGTTGTAAAATGTTCTTCGAGTTCTGTGGCTGTAAACGGTTGGCCTTGAACTTTGTTGTATTGTAAAAATTCTACGGCCGGTACTTTTGAGCGTAGAAAAGTGGCAAACTGCCCACTATTTAATTCACAAACGACTACCTTCTTAAATTTTTGAATAAGTTTGACGGTGTTTTTTGGTAATGGATTTATATAATTGAAATGTGCTAAAGCTATTTTTTTCCCTTTTTTATTGATAGAATTTACAGTGCTCATTAAATGCCCATGAGTGCCGCCCCAGCCAATTACGAGTAAATCAGCACTATCATCCCCTTCTATTGTTAAATCAGGCAACACGTTACTAATATAATTTATTTTTGCTTCGCGGGTATCTACCATTTTTTGATGATTTTCGGGGTCCGTAGAAATTGCACCTGTATAAAAATCTTTTTCTAAACCACCATTACGATGTCCAAACCCTTCAACTCCCGGAAAGCTCCAATATCGAACATTCGTTTTTTCGTCACGACTGGTAACTTTATAGTTTTCCATTAACGGATTAACATAATTTGGTGTAATGGATGGTAAATCAGCCAAAACAGGTAACTTCCAAAGTGATGTTCCATTGCCAATAAATGCATCAGTAAGTAAAATTACAGGTGTCATGTGCTCCAGAGCTATTTTACTTGCCATAAACGCAAAATGGAAACAGTCATCCGGAGTACCAGCTGCCATAACTACTGCCGGACTTTCACCGTTTCGTCCATAAAGTGCTTGTAATAAGTCAGTTTGTTCAGTTTTTGTAGGTAATCCGGTAGATGGTCCACCGCGCATAACATCAATTATAACCAGTGGTAATTCGGCCATTACTGCAAGTCCGATAGCTTCCGATTTTAGAGCCAAGCCTGGGCCGGAAGTATTGGTTGCTGCCAAACAACCAGCAAATGATGCTCCAATAGCTGAAGTAATTCCTGCTATTTCATCTTCTGCCTGTACTACTTTAACTCCTAAATCTTTACGTAAAGCTAATTCTTGCATTATGTCAGTTGCAGGAGTAATTGGATAGCTCCCAAGATAAAGCTCAAGTCCGGCCTTTTGTGCAGCTGCAATTAAACCCCAAGCGGTAGCTTTATTTCCGCTTATACTGGTATATTTACCTTTCGGAGTTTCATGTGATTTTTCTACATGATAGGTAGAAACCGATAAATGCAGATTATTGCCAAAATTAAAGCCATCAGTTAGTACTTTAATATTTGCCTCTAATATTGTGGGTTTTTTTCCAAATTTATTTTGAAGAAAATGGATTGCCTGATCAATGGGGCGATTAAATAACCAACAAATTAAACCAAGTGCAAACATATTTTTGCTTCGCAATACAGTTTTGTTGTCAAAGCCCATACCATCTAAACTAGATTGAGTTAGGGTTGATAGTGGTGCTGGAATAAGTTGAATAGAATCAGATATGGCTAATTCTTCAAATGGATTATCTGTTTTAAAACCCGCTTTTTCAAATCCGGACTTATCAAATGTGTCAGCATCAAAAATTATTACGCCTCCTTTTTTGATATTTTTTGCATTAACTTTTAACGCTGCAGGATTCATAACAACCAATACATCGGGGTCATCACCCGGTGTATATATTTTGCTTGAGCCTAAATGTACTTGAAATCCTGAAACACCACCTACTGTACCTTGTGGAGCTCTAATTTCGGATGGGAAATCGGGGAAAGTAGAAATTTCGTTTCCCAAAATTGCTGAAAGATTGGAGAAAAGTGTTCCTGTCAGCTGCATTCCATCGCCTGAATCGCCAGAGAAGCGAACTACCACATTATCCAATTCGGTTTTTGTGACCTTACTCATTTTATTAAAAAAATATGTTTTTGTAATGTTTAGATGGCAAATATAGCTAAATATCTGTTATTTCAAATCTAAGTTAAGCTAAAAATACGGAAATTATTGCCAATAACTCAATCTTGTTCTTTTTTTCGTATTCTTATTCAGTTTTTTCAAGTAAATATAGTCTGTTAGAACTCTGCATTATTAGGTGTACGTGGAAATGGAATAACATCACGAATATTCGACATACCAGTTACAAAAAGTAAAAGTCGTTCAAATCCAAGCCCAAATCCCGCATGGGGTGCAGTGCCAAATTTGCGAGTTTCCAGATACCACCAAATATCCTTGGTTGGTACACCCATTTCGTCAGCTCTGTTTTTTAGCTTATCATAATCTTCCTCCCGTTGCGAACCTCCAATAATTTCACCAATTTTTGGAAATAGTACATCCATAGCTCGTACAGTCTTCCCATCATCGTTTTGTTTCATGTAAAACGATTTAATTTCTTTTGGATAATCAGTAAGTATTACTGGTTTTTTGAAATGTTGTTCTACCAAATAGCGTTCATGTTCTGATTGTAAATCTGTTCCCCACCCAACAGGAAATTCAAACTTATGTCCTTTTGCAACAGCATTTTCTAAAATACTTATACCTTCAGTATATGTTAAACGCTTAAAATCATTGTTTACTACAAAATTTAATCGCTCAAATAATTCTTTGTCGTACATATTGTTAAGAAATTCCAAATCATCCTTGCAATTTTCCAACGCCCATTTTACACAATATTGAATAAAATCCTGTGCCAATTGCATATTTTCTTCAATTTCATTGAATGCCACTTCGGGTTCTATCATCCAAAATTCCGACAAATGACGCGGTGTATTAGAGTTCTCAGCTCGAAAAGTAGGGCCAAAAGTGTATATAGAACCCATAGACATGGCAGCTAATTCGCCCTCAAGCTGACCTGAAACTGTTAAAC
>CAZEEB010000209.1:0-3989 GCA_964511245.1 uncultured Paludibacter sp. | reverse complement strand
ACAAGTATCAGGATGAGTTTATCGAAACCATGTTGCGCAATTATGCGTACCTGAACACCGGGTTGACAATCAACTTCAATGGCAAAAAAATCCTGTCGAAAAACGGGCTGCTCGATCTGCTCAATGAGAATTTGACGTCTGATCCGCTGTATCCGATTATTCATTTGAAAGGCGAAGATATCGAAATTGCCTTTACGCACAGCGACCAGTACGGCGAAGAATACTACTCGTTTGTAAACGGCCAGCATACTACGCAGGGTGGAACGCATCAAAGTGCATTCCGTGAAGCCGTTGCACGGACAATCAAGGAGTATTATAATAAAAATCAGGAACTTACCGATATCCGAAACGGGATGATTGCTGCGGTGGCTATCAGCGTTGAAGAACCGGTTTTCGAAAGTCAGACAAAAACCAAACTCGGTTCGCGCGACATGTCTAAGGACGGCATTTCGGTGAATAAATTCATCTCTGATTTTTTGAAAAAAGAGCTCGACAACTACCTGCACCGCAACAGCGAAACCTCGGCAACACTGCTTCAAAAAATTCAGGATTCGGAAAAAGAGCGTAAAGCCATTGCCGGCGTTACCAAACTGGCACGCGAACGTGCTAAAAAAGTAAACCTGCACAACAAAAAACTCCGCGACTGCCGCATGCATTTTAATGATACACTTTCAAAAGATGAAGCCAAAAATCAATTGATTGAAAATTCATGTATTTTCATTACCGAAGGCGATTCAGCAAGCGGTTCAATAACCAAAAGCCGTGATGTGAATACGCAGGCCGTGTTTAGTCTGCGAGGTAAACCGCTAAACAGCTACGGACTGACCAAGAAAATTGTGTACGAAAACGAAGAATTCAACCTGCTACAAGCTGCTCTGAATATCGAAGATGGTATTGAAGGACTTCGCTACAATAAAGTTATTGTGTCGACCGATGCCGATGTGGACGGAATGCACATTCGGTTGTTGCTAATTACGTTTTTCCTGCAATTTTTCCCCGATTTAATTAAAAAAGGTCACGTTTATATTCTTCAAACGCCACTTTTCAGGGTGCGAAACAAGAAAGAAACTTTTTATTGCTATTCCGAAGAAGAACGGCAGTCAGCTATGGCCAAAGTTGGTGCAAATCCCGAAATAACCCGCTTTAAAGGTCTTGGTGAAATCTCACCTGATGAGTTTAAGCACTTTATCGGTAAAGATATGCGTCTCGACCAAGTGACACTGAAAAAAGAAGACGCTGTGCAGGATTTACTTTCGTTCTATATGGGAAAAAACACTTCGGAACGTCAGAACTTTATTATTGATAATCTGGTGGTAGAAGAAGATGTGTAAGAACTTTTAAATTGAATGCAAAATAAAATTATTAGCACCCAAGGAATAAAATACGCCGGTTCGAAACTCAAAATTATTCCTGCTATACTTGAAATGGTAGCCGATTTAAAGGATGTACGAAGTGTGTTGGATGGTTTCAGTGGTTCTACCCGCGTGTCACAAGCCTTTGCTCAAACGGGCTACAACACAACTTCAAATGATGTTGCAGTTTGGTCGGAAGTATTTGCGACTTGTTATTTAAAGTCAACCGGTACGGACAAATACTTTCAGGAAATAATAAATCATTTGAATAGCTTAAACGGCTATGATGGCTGGTTTACAGCTCATTATGGTGGAGAAACGAGTGACGTAAAACGGCCATTTCAAGCCAAAAATACACGAAAATTAGATGCCATTCGGGATGAAATTGACCGGCTGAATTTATCCTGGGAAGATAAATGTGTATTACTTACAAGTTTAATATATGCTTTAGACTCAGTTGACAGTACTTTAGGACATTATGTGGCATATTTATCTGAATGGTCTCCAAGATCTTACAATGAATTAAAACTAAAATTACCTATGCGTTTTCCACTAATAAGTGACAATAGGGTAATCAGAGATGACATATTTAACACAATTTCGAAAAATGAATATGATTTTGTGTATTTTGACCCTCCTTATGGCTCTAACAATGAAAAGATGCCGCCAAGTAGAGTTCGTTATAATTCTTATTATCATATTTGGACTACGGTGATTCAGAACGACAAACCAACAATTTTTGGTAAGGCAAACCGGAGAGAAGATTCCAGAGACACGGTGGATGGTTCTGTTTTTGAGGAATTTAGAAAAGATAGTGATGGGCATTTTATTGCAATGAAAGCATTAGACGAATTAATCAAAAAAACAAAATCTCATTATATTTTACTTTCCTATAGCTCGGGTGGCAGAGCAACAAAAGGAGAATTAAATGATATTATTTCAAAATCCGGAAAACTGCTCAGTGCTGTTGAAATAGACTATAAAAAGAATGTGATGGGAAATATGCGTTGGACAAATGAATGGATTAATACCGACGGTAAATATCACGAATATTTATTTTTAATGGAAAAATATTAGAATGGCACTGAATTACTACTCCGAAGACGATTCAAAAGATAGCAATCCTGACTTATACTTTATGAAGCAAGCTCTGGCTGAAGCACAGCAAGCCGGTAAGTGTGATGAAGTCCCTATCGGTGCAGTGGTGGTTTGTCAGGGACGAATTATTGCACGCGGTCATAACCTTACCGAAACGCTTACCGATGTAACCGCTCATGCCGAAATGCAGGCAATAACCGCAGCAGCTCAGTTTTTGGGTGGAAAATACCTGACTGATTGTACACTTTATGTTACGCTGGAACCATGCGTAATGTGTGCCGGAGCATTAGGTTGGTCGCAGATAAGCCGGATAGTTTACGGCGCTGCTGACGAAAAACGTGGATTTGTTCGATTTGCACCTTCTGCTCTTCATCCCAAAACGGAAGTCGTATCAGGTGTTTTGGAAGAGGAATGCAGCAAATTAGTGAAAGAGTTTTTTAAACGGAAAAGATAATGGAAGCCCCCTAAATCCCCCTCAAGAGGGACTTAAAAATAGCTTCACTATTAATTTTTGGTCTATCCATTTTAGAAACATCGTCTTAAAGTCCCCCTTGAGTGGGATTTAGGGGGTCGGTTCAATATTTCAGATTTATAACCACAATTTCCGATTGAGTTCCAATGCGGTATTGAGGTCCCCAAAGCCCAAGACCCGAGGAAACATAATAGTGTGTTTTACCTTTTTTCAAGTATCCATAAGCCAATTCGTACATTGTTTTTACAATGAAATTTCCGGGGAAAAACTGACCATTATGCGTATGTCCAGAAATTTGTAAATCTATATCGTTTTTTTCGGCATCTTCTAAATGAAAAGGTTGATGATCAAGTAAAATTTTGGGTTTATTTTTATCCAATCCATTTACAATTTGGTCTAAATTTTTGCGATTCGCATTACTGCGATCATCTCGTCCTAGCACATAAAAACTATTATCAATCAATGCAACATCATCCTTTAGATAAGTAATTCCAGCATTTTTTAGATAATCGGCTGTCATGGTTGGAGTTTCTGCAAAATACTCATGATTTCCACTTATGGCAAACACGCCCAATGGTGCTTTGATTTCCCTAAGTTCCTCATCCATGTTTTGCTTAATAACCGGAATCATAGATCTATCAGAAACATCGCCAGCTAGTAAAACTATATCCGGTTGTTGATTGTTAATAAGTGTCACATAGCTTTTTAACCGTTTTTTGTCAATCGTGTTTCCTAGATGAATATCACTTGCAGCCACAATTTTCAGTTGCTTGTGTTGTATCGCTTTTTCAGAACTTAAATTCAGTGTTACCACAGCTGGATTATTAAATTTATAACTACCATAACCCATAAGTATTATGCTTATTACAAGTGTTCCAATCATAGTCCAAAGCCTAAAGGCAGCCATTCCGAAAGGAGCAAAATGAAAATAAAAATTAGCAATTCTGACAACATCAACCAGTATGAAATTTAACGAAAGATATACAAATAAAATAAGATATGTAAAGCCGATTAAACTAATAATTTTTGTTATGGATTGAGGCATGTAATTTCCAAATATCATCCCA
>CAZEEB010000208.1:0-4031 GCA_964511245.1 uncultured Paludibacter sp. | reverse complement strand
GGGTGTTCACGATAAGCAAGCATTAGTAATTGTAAATCGTGGTGGTGCTTCGAGTAAAGAAATAATAGAAATTGCGGATCAAATTATCAATTCTGTGAACGATAAATTTGGAATATTACTCCAACCTGAAGTAAATTATATCTAACCGAACAATGAAAACTACTGTTATGATTGATTTTTTCATATTTATGCAAAAAAGCAAATTTACTTCAATATTAATTCTATAATACATTAAAAATGGAATCGAATTATTGGGCAATAATTATAAATCCGAAATCTGGAAAAAAGAGTTTTAGAAAACAGCAAAAATTTCTTTTTCTAAAACTAAAACACGCTGGAATTGAGTTTGAATATCGTATTACTCATTTTGCGGGACATGCTACAAAAATTGCACAAAATTATATTGAAAAAGGGATTCAAAATATTTTGGTTTTAGGTGGAGATGGCACAATGAGCGAGGTTATTAATGGTATTTTCTCAGCAAATATAAAGGATACTAGTTCACTTAAATTAGCATTAATTCCACGTGGTACAGGTAATGATTGGGCACGGTTTTGGGGATTAACTACAGATAATAAATTGTCAATCGATGTATTTCTAAAAGGCAAAATTCAACATATCGATATTGGTAAGGTATTATATAATATGGAAGGCAAACAAGAAACTCATTACTTTGTCAATTCGGTTGGGATGGGACTAGATGCAGCTGTAGTTAATCTCACTCACAGATTAAAATCAATTTTGGGCAGTCATTCTATACTTTATACCATAGCATTACTTGGAGCTGTTTTTAGCTATAAATCGCATAAAGTAAAGATTATTTCTGATGAAAAAATCATTTCAGATTCTATGTTTACAATGAATGTGGCTAATGGTTGTTACAGTGGTGGTGGCATGAAACAAAATCCAAATGCGCTTCCGTATGATGGTTTATTGGATGTAATGATGGCAAAAAAACCTACTTTTATAGATATACTTTCAGCTTTAACACGATTATTTAATGCTAAATTACTTGAACTTCCTGTAATTGAGTCATTTCAGAGTAAAAAAATAGAGGTTCAAAGTAACGAAGCTGCACTTCTTGAAGCAGATGGAATAATTGTAAATGGATTTTCACCATTCTTTATAAGCATTATTCCTAATGCAATTCAGATGATAGTGCCTTGATAAATAACTCTGCATCATCCAGCATTTCCAATTTTCCAACATCCATCATTCTATAGTTTTGAGGAATGAAAGCGCTTATTCTTTGGCTGTTAGCCGTTGATAAATAAAAATCCATGATTGAAAATTTGGATTCATTATTTTGCATTTTTTCAAATATGGCTGGTGAAAGTACCTGAATACCTGAAAACGCAAGTTTTTTATAGGATTCTATTTTTTCGAATTTAGTTGGTTTGGTTTCACCGGTTTTTTCGTTTACCCAAGCTTTAAGTTGTAAAGTATTATCAAAAAGCAAATAACGGAAAGTGTTGCGCTCACTAACTACAAGTGTGGCTGCACTATTGGATATAATATGCTGATTATAAAGGGCTTTTAAATCAATATTTGACAAAATATCAACATTATGAACTAGAAATGGTTTCCCATCATCAAAAAACCATTTAGCATTTAGGATACCGCCACCTGTATCAAGTAATTCATTTCGTTCATCTGATATTTCGATACGAATTTTGAAATTGTTATTTTTATTCAAAAAATCAATAATTTGATCTGGAAAATGATGAACATTGATTATAATTTCATCAAATCCATAATAGATTAACTTTTCTATAACAATTTGAAGTAGTGGTTTTCCATTAATTGTTATCAATGCCTTTGGTGTGTTATCTGTCAAAGGTTTTAATCTTGTACCAAGCCCTGCGGCAAAAATCATTGCTTTCATGGTTAGCTCACTGAAAAGTTACTCTTAATATTTTGTTCTCTGTGAATCAACTCAACCTCTACAGCAAATTTTGCATAAATATGTTCAGCCATTTTTTGAGCTGAATAAACCGAGCGATGCTGTCCACCAGTACACCCAAAACTTACCATTAGGTTATTGAATCCTCTTTCTAAATAGCGTTTTACCGAATTGTCAACGAGTTCATACGCATTTTCAAGAAATGGAATTATCTCGCCATCATTTTCCAAAAACGTTTGCACAGATTCATCGAGACCTGTTAAACTAGCATATTGCGGATATTTGCCGGGATTATGAATAGCACGACAGTCAAATACAAAACCGCCACCATTATCTGAAGTGTCAGTAGGAATACCAACTCGGTACGAAAAACTAAATACATTCACTAATAATGATTTTCGTACTTTTGGTTTTGGATTAAACTGCTCAAATGCTGTGATTTGTTTCAAAACATCAACTAAATATGGATATTCAGGGAAATCTGTAATCAATAATTGTTTTAAATTTTCAATTGCAAAAGGTATACTTTGCAAAAAATGGGTTTTTTTCTCAAAATAGCCACGAAAACCATATGCACCTAGTACTTGCAATGTTCTGAAAAGCACAAAATGATTCAACTGATTCCTAAAATTGAATTCATCAATCGCTGTAAATTCTTTCAAAGTATCTAGATAAGTTTGTAGCAATTCTTCTCGCAATTCATTTCCAAATTGTGCTTTGGCCTGCCATAAAAATGAAGCCACATCATAAGCAAGTGGACCCCTTCTTCCGCCCTGAAAATCAATAAAATAGGGTTCATTATCTTTTATCATGACATTGCGAGTCTGGAAATCCCGATACATAAATGTATTAGAATCAGATGCTAGCAAAATCTCTGCCATTTTATCAAAATCATCTTCCAGTTTATTCTCTTGAAAATCGACACCAGTAGTCTTCAAAAAATTATATTTGAAATAATTCAAATCCCAAAAAACGGAACGCTTGTTGAATTCCGGTTGAGGATAACATACCGAAAAATCTAATTCATTGGCACCATTTACTTGAATTGCAGCCAGTTTTCGGATTGTTTTAGCTAGCATCTCGATTTCAGCTTCAGAAAAAGTACCTGTTTTACGCCCCTCTGAAATGTAATCGAAAAGTAAAGTATCACCCAAATCATTTTGGAGGTAAAACTGATTATCAACAGATGAAGCTAAAACTTGTGGTACCGGCAAACCCAATTTTAAAAAATGATTCGACAAAGCAATAAAAGAGTTATTTTCATCAATTGAATTTCCATAAACTCCAATTAATGTTGATGAATTACTGCTAATTCTATAATACTTTCTATTTGATCCCGAAGCCGATAGTTCGGTTATTCGATTAGGTTTTTCGAGGGTTAATTGCTGAAAAAGTGATTCTAATTGAGTCATGGAATCTAGTAATAATGGTTCTTTGGACAAAGATACGAACAAGATTTTAATTAGAATCGATTTAGTGAGATATCAAAAAAATAATTAGGACATATTTTAGTTAAATTTCACCTAAGTAATTAATAACTAATTATATGCCACATTTTGAGTATTAAGTATTACATTTCATGCTTTTTTTGTACTTTTGCAACAATTTTGAATATAACAAAAACTATGAGTAACGAATTGAGTGAACAAGAACAATTCAGACGCCAAAGTCTGGTTGAATTACGAAATTTAGGTATTGACCCCTACCCTGCCGCCCTATACCCAACTGATGCCTTTTCCAACGATATTAAAGTAGAATATAAAGATGATGAAAGCATTAAAAACGTTTGCATTGCTGGTAGAATAATGAGCCGTCGAATCATGGGAAAAGCTTCATTTATGGAGTTACAGGACTCAAAAGGTCGTATTCAGGTTTATGTAAGTAGAGATGATATAAGCACTGAAGCTCAACCCGAGATGTACAATACTGTATTCAAAAAACTATTGGATATTGGTGATTTTATTGGCATTAAGGGTTTTGTATTCAGAACTCAAATGGGTGAAATAAGTGTTCATGCTCAAGAATTGACAGTTTTAAGTAAATCACTTCGGCCATTGCCAATTGTAAAATACAAAGACGGTGTAGATCGGAAGAGCACACGTCTGAACTCCAGTCACCTGAAGCTATC
>CAZEEB010000207.1:0-4037 GCA_964511245.1 uncultured Paludibacter sp. | reverse complement strand
GGATTATTTTGTGAAACTGAAGATGGAAAAGTAGATTTTACAATTACCAAAAACAAAATTAAACCACAAAACGATGATGTTCTGCAAAAATGTTATATTATTCATTTTAAATAGATTAATGTTTTTGGTTGACATTTGACTATAGTCAGTTATAGTTGATAAATATAAAATAGTACTCACTAATTTACAAAATTAGTGAGTACTATTTCTGTTTATTTATCTCTCTTAAGTAATCATAAACTAAATTCTAATTCCATTGAAAACACTACATCGCCTATTCGTTTTGCTGCTTTTCTTGGCAACTACTATCGCTACATCTTTTCTAACTGCACAAAGTTTTTACGTCTCCACTACCGGTCTCGACACAAATCCGGGAACAGAAGCACTTCCCTGGAAAACAGTTACAAAAGCTGCCAGTACGCTTACCGCCGGACAAACCGCATACTTACGGGGAGGTACTTACAATGAACGGTTTACATTTACAAACTCAGGTACCGAAGGTAACTATATTACTATTACAGCTTACCCTAATGAAACGCCGATAATTGATGGAACAGGGCTTGGAAGCGTTTATCTGGTCAGTTTAGGTAGCAAAAACTATATCAAAATTTCCGGATTAAGAGTACAAAATGGATATATAGGTATTGGTAGTAGTGGAACTAACGCGATTATTGAAAACAATTATATTTATAATTTCTCTAATATGGGAATCTGGCTCACGAATGGTTATAATTCTATAGTGAAAGGCAATATTTTAGATAGAACCGTTTATACTTCCTGGGGTGAATGTATCGCCATTACTCAATGCGAATATATTGATGTATGTAATAACGAAGTAAAAAACGGAAGTCCAACAAATACTGGTGGTGGTGAAGGAATTGATGTAATGGGGTCAAAACATATACGGGTATTCGGAAATGTTGTTCACGATTTACCATTGAAACTCGGTATTTATATCGATGCTTATGATGGATTAGATTATGATATTCAAATATTTAATAACAAAGTCTATAAATGTACCAATGGTATTGTAATTTCATCTGAAAAATGGAACGATATGGAAAAGGTGTGGGTTTATAACAACCTCACTTATGACTTAACAACCGGAGAAGGAATTAAAGTTGTGGATTATTTTAATACAAATTATAGAATAAAAAATATAATCATCGAAAATAACACCATGTCATCGTGCAAAGGTATTAGTATTGATGCGCCGAATGGAAGTGATTTTATTATTCGTAATAATATACTTTATAACTGTAGTTCTACAATTGTTTTACCTGCTCCTCCTGCAAATTTAACGATTGCAAATAATCTTTCAAATTCAGGAACTGTTTCTGGTTCAGGTGCAATTATAGCCGATCCTCAATTTACTGACCCAAGTGTTAAGGATTTTTCGCTGAAAAACGGCTCTCCAGCCATAGATAAAGGTGCTTCAAATACAGTTCCTTTCGATTATAATTTTAAAACCCGATTGGTTGGTAATGGGATAGATCTTGGGGCGTTTGAATACGGCGCAACAGATTTAGTAGATTTACCATCAATCTCTAAACCCACTTTTACTCTTGCCAAATCTACTGTAAACCAATCAACTGATGATGGTACACAAAACACCTCAACCGGAGCAGTAACTTTGTCCACTACTACTTTGTCCACAAACTTCACTTCTACTACGAGCAAAATAATTACAGCACTTCGGTTTACAAACGTGGTTGTACCCAAAGGTGCTAATATTATCAATGCCAGAATAAAAGTAAAAACTTCAGCTGCTTGTAATGCAGGTAATGAAGCTATAAAAATAAATGCCGAAAATTCTTCAAATTCTCAAACTCTGACTGCCGATGCAAACAGCATTTCTATAAAGCCACGAACTTTAAATTCAGCGTATTGGTTGCCTGGAAACGTTACTACTATTGGTAGTTTGATCAACACACCATGTCTTGATTTCATAGTAAGTGAATTGGTTAGCAATCCAGACTGGGTAAGTGGAAATGCAATGACATTTATTATTGAATTTATGACTGGAGCAGGAAAAACACTTCAGTTTAATGCTTTCGATAATGGATCAGGTGCAGCTGAATTATCCATTGAATATACGCTCGATAACACAAATGATCTAAAAGCAATTGCTCAATCTGAAAATGCAATAAAAGTATTTCCAAATCCTGCTTCACAACTTTTATCGATAGATTTTCAAGGCAAAAGTTATAAAAATATCTCCGTAACGAACGTTCTTGGCAAAGTGATACTTACTAATTGCATTGACCAAAACGCTCCCAATTTATGTCTTAATGTTAAAAATTGGGAACGGGGAATACATTTTATCCAGTTACAAAACGATTCTAAAATATCGACTTGTAAGCTTATTGTGAATTAACAAAACAACCTATTCATAAACAGATTCATACATTTTTATTGTATTTTTGAATGAATATAAAGTACTCATTATTAACATAGATAGTGAGTACTTTTTTGCTTTAGTATCTCTTTATGATAACAGAATTGTATTAGAGCAAAATCAATTCTGTAATCATAAATTAAATTCTAATTCCATTGAAATCACTACAACGCACTTTTATTGCAGTACTTTTCCTGCTATCTTTTTTTTGTATTAATACTTTAAATGCTCAAAACTTCTACGTTTCAACTACCGGTCTTGACACAAACCCTGGTACAGAAGCCCTACCCTGGAAAACAGTTACGAAAGCTGCCAGTATGCTCACAGCCGGACAAACTGCATTTGTAAGAGGAGGCATTTATAATGAACGATTTACTTTTACAAACTCCGGCACCGAAGGAAACTACATTACTGTTACTGCTTATCCCAACGAAACCCCAATAATCGATGGTACAGGACTTGGATCGATTTCCTTGGTCAGTTTAGGTACTAAAAGCTATATCAAAGTTTCTGGGTTAAGAGTCCAAAACGGATACATAGGTATTTACAGTGGCGGAGTTAATACAATCATTGAAAACAATTATGTGTATAATTTCACCAATCCGGGTATTTCTTTGAGCGGCGCTTCTAAATCGATAGTCAGATACAATGTTGTTGAAAGAGCTGTTAGCAATTCGTGGGGTGAATGTATTACTTCCACACAGTGTGAATACATTGATATTTGCTATAATGAAGTAAAGAATGGTACCACAAATACGGCAGGTGGCGAGGGAATTGATGTAAAAGGGTCGAAGCACATGCGGGTATTTGGAAATACAATTCATGATCTACCAGCAAAATTGGGTATTTATATCGATGCATATGATGGTCTTGATTATGATATTCAGATTTTTAACAACAAAATTTATAATTGCACAAATGGTATTGTAATTGGTTCGGAATTGGCCAACGATGTAGAAAAGATATGGGTATATAATAATGTGATTTATAATATGACAACAGGTGAAGGTATTAAAGTGGTGGATTATTTGCAAACAAATTACAGAGCAAAAAATATTATTATCGAAAACAACAGCATGTCGGGTTGCAAAGGAATCAGTATTGATGGACCTAATGGAAGCGACTTTTCTATCAGAAATAACATTTTCTATAACTGTAGCTCAATAATTGCAGTTCCTGCTCCACCTACAAATTTATCAATCGTTAATAATCTGTCTAATTCAGGTACGGTTTCAGGGACAGGTGCAATTATAGCCGACCCTCAGTTTACAGATCCAACGGCTAAAGATTTTTCGCTGAAAACCGGCTCTCCAGCCATTGACAAAGGTGCGCCCAATGAAGTGCCATTCGATTTTAATTTTAATACTCGTCCTGTTGGTAGTGGAAATGATATTGGCGCATACGAATATGGCTCTACCGAATTGTACACATTACCTACGGTTACAAAACCAGCATTTACCGGAATCAAATCAGTAGTAACTCAATCTACTGATGATGGAACTGAAAACACCTCCACTGGAGCAGTGACTTTGACTTCAACAACACTTACAGCCAGTTTCACTTCAACATCAAGCAAAAATATTATTGCACTTAGGTTCTCCAATGTAAATATCCCCAAAGGAGCTACAATTATAAATGC
>CAZEEB010000206.1:0-4044 GCA_964511245.1 uncultured Paludibacter sp. | reverse complement strand
ATTTACGTCAGAAAATAAAACACGTTTGCCAAATTGAATGGCTAGATTCGAAACTGTAATCATAATTAAATCAGGTCTTTAAATTACGCTAAGGTGACTTAAATATATTTTTATTTTGTTAAATACTTGAAAATAAGACTAAAACTGTATGTGTCATAAACAAGAATAGAACTTATCTGAAATACAGATTTGTTCTATTCCTTTGTTATTTTTTACTAATAATTACCTTGTGAGATAAAAAAAAGAGCTAAAATTTATTTTATAATTCCCAGCTTACGGGCATCGCGCGTTATTTTCTCAACGGACTCATCTATTTGATCAAAAGTATGGGTTGCCATCAACGAGTATCGTATCAACGAATCCTCTGAGCGCACTGCCGGAGAAACAACCGGATTAATAAATACACCATCGTCCATCAACATTTTAGTGATTTGAAAAGTTTTAGTATTATCCCTAACGTAAAGCGGAATTATTGGTGTTTGAGTATGTCCTATCTCAAAACCAGCGTTAAGGAAACCTTCTTTAGCGCGATTTGTATTTGCCCACAATTGATCTTTTCTCCAAGGCTCTTCGGCCATCACATCCAAAGCTGCCAATACGCAGCCGGTTGATGCAGGAGTTATGGAAGCACTGAAAATCAATGTTCGTGAATTGTGTTTTAGATAATTGATGATATTTTCATCGGCAGCAATAAATCCACCAATAGTTCCCAATGATTTGCTGAAAGTACCCATAATTAAATCCACATCATCCGAAACACCAAAATGTTCACAAACTCCAGCTCCTGTTTTACCAAAAACGCCTAACGAATGAGCTTCATCAACATAAATAGAAGCATTGTATTTTTTTGAAAGTTCAACAATTTCTGGCAATTTAACTACATCACCTTCCATGCTAAAGACTCCATCCACAACGATTAGCTTTACTTTATCAGGGTCGCATTTTTGAAGCAATCGTTCCAACTCATCCATGTCATTGTGGCGATATTTCAATTGTTTTGAAAATGCAAGCCTTTTTCCTTCAATTATTGAAGCATGATCGAACTCGTCAAAAATAAGGTAATCTTCACGTCCGGTTACACAAGGTACAACTCCGGCATTTACCGAAAAACCAGTGGCATACACCAATGCTGATTCTTTATGTACTAATTTAGCCAGTCGTTCTTCTAACTCAATATGTATATCCAATGTACCATTTAAAAACCGAGATCCAGCACATCCAGTGCCGTATTTTTCAACAGCTTTGATGGCAGCCTCCTTCAATCGAGGATGATTTGTTAGCCCAAGATAACTGTTAGAGCCAAACATTAAAACTCGTTTGCCGTTGATGGTTACTACTGTATCCTGATCAGATTCAATTGGTCGAAAATAGGGATAAACACCCATGGCTTTTACTTGTTGGGGTGCATCAAATTGACCCAACACATCACTTAATTTACTCATAAATTTTTGTGTTTTTGTAAATAAAACGGCTGCAAAGATACAAAAATTTTCTCTAAACCAAGCATTTTTGTTCATTCCTAAGCTATAATTGAATACTTTTGTATTAGCAATCCAGCAAAAGAAATAAAGATGAACAATAAAACTGACTATAAATTATTAGCACAATTGGCTTCGAAATCAGAACCCGAATGGAAGCGTTATTTTCTAAAAAACAAGAAAAAACTAATAGGAATGGATTTAAAAGTTCAGGCTCTACACACTAAAATTTTGGAGCAAACAGATTGCTTACAATGTGCCAATTGCTGCCGCTCGCTGGGTCCACGCATTACCGACAAAGATATTGAACGTATGGCAAAGGCTCTGAGAATAAAATCAACTGATTTAATTTCTAATTATTTGCGAATTGATGAAGATGGAGATATGGTGTTTAAAACAATGCCTTGTCCATTTTTGAGGATTGATAATTATTGCAGCATTTATGAAAATCGACCCAAAGCTTGTCGTGAATATCCACATACTGACCGGAAACGATTTTTCCAGATTTTCAATTTATCAATAAAAAATGCATACACTTGTCCGATTGTTTACGAAGTTCTTCAGGAATTAACGGTTAATACTGAACCATTATTGCCTAATAAACGCAAGTGAAAATCACGTTATATTGCTATATACCAATTGATTAAAATCATCCCAAAATCCTGGATAGGATTTGCTTACAACATCTGGATTCTCAATTTCAATTGGTATTTTCAAAGCTATAGGAGCAAAGGCCATAGCCATACGGTGATCATCGTAGGTTGCAATTCTAATTATTTTTGAAGGTTCAGTTCGTTCTCCAGTCCATGCCAACTCGCCTTCGGAAGGTTCAAAAAGCACATAACCAAGCTTTTGCATTTCTGTGATTAAAGCAGCAATTCGATTCGTTTCCTTTATTTTTAAACTTTGTACTCCTTTAAAATAAAATATTATATTTTTCAGACAACAAGTAACTGCAAAAGTTTGCACCAAATCAGGTTCGTTCACAAAATCATATTCAAATTTATTCGTTAAATTCTTACTAGTAGTTAGTAAAACACCTTCTGGTTGATATTCGGTTATCACGCCCAGTTGCTCAAAAAGTTGTGCTACCTTACTATCTCCTTGTGAACTATTTTTCTGAAGTCCATTTAAATACACTTTTCCTTTTCCCGCAACCGATAAAATTTCGTACCAGTATGATGCTGCAGACCAGTCTGCTTCTACTTTATATTGAATAGGTTTGTATATTTGGGGCTGGATTGTAATTTCATTATTTTGAAATAGAACATTTACTCCGAACTCCTTCATCATGCTCATTGTCATCCGGATATATGGAACAGAAATGACATTCCCTTCAAGTATGATCTTCAATCCATTGTACATACAAGGAGCTATCATCATGAGTGCTGATATGTATTGACTACTAATGCCACCGTTTAACCTGATTTCTCCACCCATCATGGCACTTCCAAATATTCGCAATGGCGGAAACCCATCATTCTCTATATATTCAATTTTGGCACCTAGCGAAATAAGTGCATCGACCAGTAATTTTATTGGTCTTTGTTTCATTCGTTCACTACCTGTAATTTCCCATTCGCCAACTGTTTTTGACAAAAATGCGGTAAGAAACCGCATAGCAGTTCCAGCTGCACCGATATTAAAAGTACTGTCATTTGAATCTAATGCCTTAACTGTAACTCGTGTATCATCACAATCCGACAAATTTTCTATTTCATAAGGACTGTAAGCTAAAGCACTCAAAATCAATGCACGATTACTTATACTTTTCGAACTTGGGAGGTTAATTAAAATGTCAATATCAGCTGTTTGAACAGATAGCGATTTGATTATCATATTTTTATATTCTTAACAATAAATGACTAGACTTTGCAAAAGTACATCTTTTTTTACGGTTAAGAATACCTAACAATACAATTTGTATGACCAAAGCACTAAAAAATAAGTTTATCTTTGTGTTGAAAAATGGCAATATATTTTACAATGAAAAAGATATTAATAATTTTCTTCGGTCTGTTATTGAGTTTGCAAATAACTATGGCTCAGGCGCTTAAAGAAGTATTACCTTCGGAAGTAGGTTTGAACGAATATAAATTGAAAAATGTAGATAGTCTTATAAATGCAGCTATCAATAAAAATGAAATTCCCGGCGCTGTTTTAGCCATAGTTCGAAAAACTAAAATGGCTTACTTAAAAGCCTATGGCAACAAACAGATATATCCAACTGTTGAAGCTATGGATGTAAATACTATATTTGATTTGGCTTCATGTACAAAACCATTGGCAACAGCTATTTCAACCATGATACTTTTAGATAGAAAACTTATTCGACTTGACGACAATGTATCAAAATTTTTGCCTGAATTTATTGATTCGTCAAATAAAATAAAAATAGTGAATCTTCTGACTCACACTTCTGGATTACCAGCTTATGCTCCCGAAACGTTAATAAAGAAACGGTATGGTTATTCAAATCCAATAGGATTTATGCATTATATTGATTCCTGTAAACGTGATTTTGAACCTGCTAAAAGCATGGAATACAGCTGCTTGAACTATATTG
>CAZEEB010000205.1:0-4069 GCA_964511245.1 uncultured Paludibacter sp. | reverse complement strand
CTATACGCGAATCGTTTGCATCAAAACCCGGAACATCTTTCAGGTGCCAGGCTACTGCATTAAGCAAAGTTCCGTCAAAATTGCCAAAACCCGGATGCACCACCAAATCGGGTTGTTTATTTACCAGTAAAATATCTTCGTCCTCATACACAATTTTCAGCGGAATATCCTGCGGAATTATTTCGAATTCATTTGGAGGATACGCTAACACAATGGATATCAAATCATTCGGTTTAGCTTTGTAATTTGATTTTACGGCTTTTCCGTTAACCAAAATATTCCCTGCATCGGCCGCATCCTGTATTCTATTTCGCGATGTATTTGACATACAATTGACCAAATACTTATCAATACGTGTCATTGCCTGCCCCTTGTCCACCACAAATCGAAAATGTTCATATAGTTCAGGGTTTCCTTCAACTATTTCCAGTTCATCCTCTTCAGTTTCTTCAAAAAATTCTTCTGCCACAATTTTGTGATTTAATGCGTATTAGAAAAACTGCTCTTCTGCTTGATCTTGTTTTTTATCTTCATCAAACACTTCGTTCAGTCGGGCTTTATCGGTAGTTAGAAAAACATCAATTTTAGCACTTGTTGGAAGGGCTGAACCTGCAACAGGGCGTTGACGGTAAATAAAATACTTTGATTCATTGCCTGATGGTGGCACATCGTACTCAACCACCCCAATCTGACATGAAGCCGAAGCTGCTTTCAAATTAGCTTCTTCGAGGCTAATGCCTTTCAATAACGGTGTTTTTGCAGCAGTGTTTCCTTCGCCATTTCCTACTACCAACACCACTGCACTGCCTTCAGGAATTCGAGTTCCAGGAAAAACTGTTCTACCATTAAACTTTATTTCAATAACCAAATCTTTAAATTGGGAAGGTGCATATTCAACGCTTGCCACGCTCAAACCCATCGATTGCAACATGGCATCTGCCTGTCTATAAGATACTTCGCTAATTTCAGGTAAGTTTACCTGCCTTACTTTGTGTGAATTGATAATTAGATATACAAATCGATTGCTCTTTACAGTAGAATTAGGAGCAGGAATTTGGTCAATTATAGTTCCTTGTTTTTTATTTCTGACATATACAGAATCAATAACCTGAGCATACAAACCCTTCTTTGACAATAACTGTTCGGCTTCTTCGAGATACGACCCTCGCAAATCCGGAATTACCTGAGATTCGCCATGCCTGGTATAAAAATCAATAGCAATTAATGATCCCCAAGCTAAAACCACAATTATTGCTGAAGCAATCAAGATGTTTTTTAACACAAATCCTCCGATTGTCTCTTTCCAAAATTTTTTTAATTCCATTCTTTCAATTTTAAGGAAAATGTTACTCGTTTATAAGTAGTTGATAAACAGCATTTCGATTCTTAATTTCAATACATCGATTTTGATGTCAAAAATAATCAATTTATTGTTTTGCAAGCACATAAAAACAAAAAAAGTAAAAACTTACTTGAAGTCTTTACTTTTTTTATGCTGTTTTGTTGCTTGATTAGTGTTTATGACGACCTTCGTCAGCAACAGTAAGTTTCGCTCTGCCCTTGGCACGACGAGCTGCTAATACGCGGCGTCCGTTTGCTGTTGCCATTCTTTCACGGAATCCGTGTTTGTTTTTTCTTTTTCTAACAGAAGGTTGGAATGTCCTTTTCATTGCTATTGAGTATTTTGCGTTATTATTTTCTCATTTTGAGTTTGGGACTGCAAAAATAGTAGTTTTTTTTGAATCTGCAAACTGTTGATAACTTTTTTATTTTAAAAATGATACTATATCCGGAAACTAGCACTGTAAAACAACTCGATATCGACTAAAACTGTTTTTTTTCATTTCTCAGTCGACATAATTTTAGGCACTATATAATTCCGAATAAAGTAACTACCTGATATTGATTTGACTTTTAACACAACAACTATGCCCTTAAAAATAGTGATTAATAAGCTGTTCTACAGAGTTTTGTTTGAGTGTATATTTTTCCGTATTTTTGCAACTGTTTTTAATCAAAACAAATCTAATCTTCCGCTTTTTCAAGTAAAAAAGAGCAAAAGAGTTTTATAAGTTTGGTTATTAGCAATTTTAAGTAGTCCCGCCGGTACCGCAATTCGAAAATTCTAACGCCTGATATTAAATGACATAACATTTTTTCTTTATAAGTAAATGTAAATTATTATTGATATGTTTTTTCTTCATATAGTCCACAATAGTTTTGAATAGAGACCATAAGACTAAGAACACATAGCATTATCCCAAAATCGCTATAATTTCTGACCATGAGGCTGTCTCAAAAGTCTAAATAGTAAAATGTAATATTATAAATTGTAAGTTTTTTTGAACGCGAAGGCACTAAGTCGCGAAGACACAAAGAAAAAACTGCATTTGCGGCTTTCTGTCTTAGCGACTTAGCGTTCAAAATAAGTGCAAACTTACAAATTTTAATTATTCAAAACACAAAACAACTTTTGAGACAGCCTCTAAGGGAACTAAGTCTTTTTTATTGCCATTTTTCTATGTGGACTATTGTGTTTAAAATATATCATTCAATATTTGTGAGTACTTAACACTTCATAATACGGAGTAATTATTTTACAGCTTTATAACTTTCTTTACAACAACTTTTTCTGAACTTGAAATAACTGCAGAATAAATTCCTTTTGGAAGTGAGCTAATTGAGATTTTATCATTGTTTCTCAATTGTTGGGTAAGCAATAACTTTCCAAAAATATCAAGTATAGAAACTAAACCATTCTCCTTCATTCCGGTTACAAATAAATAGTCAGTCGATGGATTTGGATATAGCTTTATATCAGTCAGTAAGAAATTACTATTTTCAGTTGTCAACGTTTCATCTATATTTACAAAGTCTTTCCAATAATTTGCCAATTTATATGTCGGTTTAGATCCTTGAGGTACAATTAATGTGCAATTGCTTTTGATAATACCATTAAATACATTTGCAGAAGTTAAAACAATTGGGGTTACTTTATCTACATATATTGAGGTTAAACTATTACATCCAAAAAAAGTAAAATCACCAATTGATGTTACTGAAGATGGAATTGAAATCGATGTCAGACCGATGCAACCACCAAATGCAGCAACTCCAATAGAATTAACTAATGGAGGGATATTTATCGTTGTGAGTTTTGTACAACTATTAAATGCATAACTTCCAATAGTATTAACATTAGAAGGGATTATAAATGATAACAATCCACTGCAACCACTATAAGTGTCAGGTTCAATAGAAGTAACATTGCTTGGAATTGAAATTGAACTTAAGCCACTACAGCCATGAAAAGCGTTATCACCAATGAATTTAACTGTAGGAGGTATGGTAAGTGATGTTAGTCCTGAACAACCATAAAAAGTATATCTATTTATTGATGAAATACTGCTAGGTAATGATATTGTTTTTAGCCTAATACAGTTATAAAAAGCTCCTTCTCCTATATTTGTAAGAGTGGATTCAAAATTAATTGTTACTAAGTTGGTACAACTATTAAATGCCTGCTCTTCAATTGAAGTTACAGAATAAGGTAGTTGAATCCCTGTGAGATTTGAACAACCTTCAAAAGCACTTGAACCAATATTAGTAAGGTTTATTGGGAGTATAACTGAAGTCAAAGATGTTTTTCCAGTAACACTTGAAAAATAATAAAATGCTTGTGCAGGAATTGTATTTGCAGGATAATGGGTGGTGCTTGAAGTATATGCAATTGGGATTGTGCCTTCCGTACCTGTATAATCCACAATTGAAACTCCACTTAAATCTAATACATGTAGTCTGGGGACATTATCTCTTAGCGTCTTGAAATCTCTTGCATCTATTAGACCATTTATTATTAAATCTGTTATTGTACTTGCATCTTGAGAAATCATAATTGAAAGATTTCCTGGTGTAACACCATTTAAAGTTTTGTAAACTTGTGCAATTGAATTAATTGAAATTGAGCCTAATAAAAGGACAAGCGTTAAATTTCTCATGAT
This sequence comes from uncultured Paludibacter sp., assembly GCA_964511245.1. Taxonomy (GTDB): domain Bacteria; phylum Bacteroidota; class Bacteroidia; order Bacteroidales; family Paludibacteraceae; genus Paludibacter. Next base: position 68 of record CAZEEB010000205.1, on the reverse strand, counting down.
TTTATAATTTAAATGGGCTCACCCGTAAAAGTTGTGGAGAAAATAAAAATTAATAATTTTGCAATTGA
>CAZEEB010000204.1:0-4110 GCA_964511245.1 uncultured Paludibacter sp. | reverse complement strand
TTTTGTAATTTAACAAAATAATCTCTTGTGATTATAGTATCTTGATCAAGAAGGAGCAACCAATCTTTATGTTGTTCTGTGGCATAATTTAAGGCATAATTGTATGCTCCGGATAGTCTTTCATTAATTGTTGAGTTTACTATAACGTGGTTAAAATCATTTTTAATTATTACATCTGAACTATTATTGAAAATCAATATTTCATAATTCAAGTTTAAATCAACTACACTTTTAATAAATGAATTATAGGTTATGCTTTCATATAATTCTATTTTATATAAAACAATTACAACAAGAATATTATTTTTTAGTTGTTTCATTAGAATCTTGAATTTGAAAAAGATATTTTTCTAAAAAATGGTATAATAAGTTTTAAATAAATCTGTAACGTTCATAAGATAAATGACTGAACTTATAATAATTATCGTTTCTGCAACTATTCGGGGTTTAATGATATAAACCAATAATGGTAGTAAAATAATTTGAGCACAACATAGTAATTCGGAAAGGCGAAGTGCTATTGGAGGAATGTTTGGAAACAAATAAAAACAAGCAATTCCTAAACAGTTTATTTTCGTTAATAATATTGCGTATTTATTATCAATTTTTTCACTATAAAAAATGAAAACAATCCCTAATGTTATTTGTACTATTCTACCTATTCCAAAAAGTATCACTGTCTCTTTCAATTCTTTTTGTCTGGCAATATATATATTGATTTTCTCAGTTATAAAGCCAAAATCAAATTTTGCTATTATTGAAACAAAATCAAGTTTAATCAGACACAATATGATAGGTAGAATGATAACCAAAGTATAAATCAGTTTGTCAATTTTTTTTGAATTAAAAAAAAAGAAAGGAGCTATTATTAAAGCAGAATAATGAAATGATACTCCTAATAATAAATAAATAATAAAAGTTTTTATATTTTTTTCTTGAATCGATGGTATGCTTAACAATACAAATCCGGCTGCTACTCCTGCTCTGATTTGTATCATATCTTGCAATAAAAATAATCTTGAAAAGTATATAAGCATTGAAAGCAAAATTAAATCCGTTAATTTTGAAATTGCTTTTAACTTTAATGTTACACCTAAGATTGCATAAAAGAAAATTACAACAGGAAAGCCATTAGAGAAATATGTCTTTATAAATGAAGATATTAGAATGTATGTAGGTTCAGTTTTAATAATTAAAAAGAAAGAAGAAGTATTTGTCAGTAGAAATTCAATAGTTGGAAGTTGTTGATAATATTTTAGATAATCAAGATAATCTTTATCTACGGCTGGTCCTCTTAGTCCCGCAAAGAGTATTAATATTAAACCTCCGAGAACAAAAATATAGTATTTTGATTTTAGAGTTAGAGTATTTTCTAATAATGCAAATAAAATAAACACTAATAATAAAATATAAAATATAACCATAGCTTTTTAAATTTTTATTTTAGTTTTTACAAAACCATAATAGAAAAATCCTCCAGCAAGCAGAATTTCAAAAAACTCTGAAATAATCCAACCCCATACAGCAGCATACATACCGAAACGTGGTATGGCAAACAAATTAAAAACAACGCAAAAGAAACCGAGTGATCCACCAATCAAGGGAGCGTATCGTTGAAGTCCTGCACCATATACACCCTGAACGGTAAATAAACTCGCCATTATTACCAGAAAAGGTAAAATGGAAAACATTCGAAGTATGTTTACAGATGCTTCAAACTCTTTGCCCAGCAACACTTTAACCATCAGAGGTGCCATAAAATAGCTAATGACAGATATTAGTACCGAAATAATTGCAAGGTTACGGGCGGATTTCATAAAGTAGTGAATTCCTGTTGCTTTCGATTCTGCAAATTTCCGACTGATAGCCGGATAAATGGCCATATTTATGGGGGTGCTTGTTAGCATCAAAATGGCCATGATAATTTTGTAAGCACCTGAATAATAACCTATTTCAGCATCTGGTGCATAAAAACCAAGTATAGTCATATTGGCAATAGTATAGCCACTCACAAAAAGATTGTTCAGAAAAATGGGCGAACTTTTCTTAAATAGCATCCGATCAAGCGATTTGTCGGGTTTAGTCCATTTAATGTCGTAGTGAATAATCACATAGTATAGTGCACCTATACCAAATACTATATACGTAATGGAGGTTATAAAAGGGTAAATCAGATAATCGGAAACCTTTTTTACAAAAATAACTGTTAATATTAATCCCAATCCTTTAATAAGGACATTGAAAACAGCCATTTTTCCCATTTCTTCCACTCCCTGAAAAAACCAGGTTGGAAACATAACAATACCCACATTCATCAAAAACACAAAAAGATAAAGCGAAAAATCATTGTTTACTTTTGGAAAGCTAAAATACAATACAATCAATCCCACAAATGACAGCAGCAAAAGTAAAGATTTTTGTTTGATCACACTCCAGAATATTTCTTTGATGGCATTTTTGTTGCCTTTGTTAACGGCAATTTCACGGGTAGCCGAATATTCAAAGCCAAAATTTACCAGCAATGTAAAGTAGGAAATAATATTCTGAGCATAATTAATTTTTCCAAAAACATCAGCCCCAAGTATTCGTACAATATACGGAATTATCAATAAAGGTATCAGATAATTAGCAAATTGCAGCACACCAAGCCAAGTCATGTTTTTTAAAACTTGACGATTGGAAATTATTCTATTTTTTATGGATTGAATCACTGTTTATCAATAGATTAAAAAATTAAACATTCTTTCTGATTTTATAAAAAGAATATCCAATCTTACTATTTTCAGAGACAATAAGTTGAATGTGATTTGCTAATTGAGCCGGTATATCAGCATCGTTTTGAATGTAGATATACGTTAAATTGCATTTCCGTATAAAATCCAATTGTGAGTCGGCTATTGATTTAAAAGTATTTTTTTGTTTTGAAAATTCCACAAATTTATAGAATGTGCCTTCGGGAATTCGGGCAAGTCCAAAATTGCGGGTAAGCTTTGTACCTTCATAGCCATTTTGGAGCCAGTCAAGCGCTGTAAAGTCGCTTAATCCTATTTCCACATAGTTGTTTCTATGCAAATTTACAATTTCGGCAATACCGAAAACTTTGCTTATTGAATGCATATAAAAATGAGAATACATGGTTTTTGAATGAATAAATCCACAATATACATTTTTTTCGCTTTTCAATTCCTCAATTACTTTCTGAACAAATTCAGGGTCAACTTTATTGTATCGAAATGAATCTGCTGAACGCTTAACCGAAAATATATTCGAAATCATAAACAGCAAAACAATTGAAAATAAAACAGTTACAATATTTTTTTTGAATTGATACCGTATAAAAATTAGTGAACTGAAAGTAACAAGCAATGGAATGAACAAATTGGAAAAGAATTGAATAATATCATACGAACCGCCTAAAAAACTCACAACTAAAAACGAAAACAATAATAAGGTAAAAAAGCTGTAAATAACTATTTTTCTGACATTTACATCTGATATACTTTTATTAATAAGCAGCAGTGCCAGTGCCAGTACAGGCAACGAACAAAGTATAAATTTTAACGAAATAAGCACAAAAGGTTGATTGAAAATATTGGAAAAATGAAAGACTAAATTTGTACTTAAAGGATTCCAAATATAAAATTGATATAACAACAACAAAACAATATACAGTGTGAGAAAAAACAAAAACACTTTAAGTTCATACCTTTCGTTCGATTTGAAATAGAGTATTGTAGTGGCTAACAGCACAAAAGGGACAATAGTTGGCAATAAGGCAATGGAAGTAATGGGAATAAACAAAAGTAAAATTAACGATAATTCATAGCGTTTAAAATCGATTACATGCAACGCAAAAATCATAAATATCAAAGTAGGGTAAGTTTTGTAACTTAAAATTACAGATATAACAAGTCCGCCATTATGTCCGATTCCATACCCTAGCCGATCTAAATAATTGCTAATAAAATTTGAAATTGTAAAGAAAAGTAACAATAAAGCTATTGAATAACTAAGCACCGATACTTTTTTAGCAAATGACACAATGCCCAAATAAGCTGTAATTCCTAAAATTATAGGTGTGACTATGGATACTGCAATTTGAGACGATAC
>CAZEEB010000203.1:0-4117 GCA_964511245.1 uncultured Paludibacter sp. | reverse complement strand
CGTAGTGGCGGATTTCCACCACAAATGTTGATACGAAGCACTACTGTTTGTTTAATCACAAAACTGTCTTACGAAGCACTGCACCCGCTATTACGCCAAACCGCTGTTAGCGGTTCGGCTTTAATTTTTTAGTGGAATTCTGTATGGTCCAATAACAGAGTTAAACAACAAATCTCCATTTTCTAAAAGTTGAAGAATAGCATAAGCTCCATTTCCTCTATTCGTTTGTCCAAATTCAATTCTTGTTCTATTTTTTCCAGAATTCCAATCTAATCCTGTTATTTCCCAACCTCTTTCTTTAGTATATCCATTAACTAACACCATGTTTGAGCCACTTGTAACTAAAGGAACCATACTAGTTGATACCACGTCGTTTCTTGTCCAAACCGATTCAAATTCATTTTTTTCTGTATTCCATTCCACTCTCTCCATTCCTTTAGGACCAGGATGAATAGGACCAACTGTCATTACATCAATAATTCTATCTGGATGGCCTTCATCAATTAAATTATTAACTAGGAATGCACCCCAACCATTTACAACTATTGTTTGTTCCGATTGAACCCATGGTTTATCTTCTGGTAAACCTGCTTTTATTGGAATTAAACCTGCAACTCTTCTAGATTTTGCACCCGCTTTTTGTTGGTGTGTTTCGGGAATCACATCTCTCCAAAATGCTACTAAATTCATTCTGTTTTGACCGTCTGTAATTAAGACTAATTTATCTTCATCATCACCAAATCCCATAAGCGTTGGTGTAGAGCCGGCGCCAGTACCTGCCTTGATAGCTGGCGGCCAATCACCTCCATTATAAGGACTTATCCAAGCACCATCTGCTTCTTTATCTGAAATTTCGCTACCTGTCCAAACTAGTTTTCGCATCATGCCGTCTCCTTTAGGCGTTTTGCTTCCGGTAGCCACATAAATTCCATTTTTTTCATCTACTGCCATAGAATTGGTGCATAATTCCGTGTTTTTAAATGCATAGAATTTACCTGGTCCTTTTAGTTCTTTATCAATCACGGCTAGTCCATTCACAGCACCAATTATGATATTTCCATCATAGGTCATATTCATGCCGACCATATTAATTCGTTTTACACCTGGTGCAATTTCAGCAGCAGGAATAAGAGAAGAAACATCAAATCTGTATTTTACTTCTAGTCCTTTTTTAGGATCTTTTTTATCAATTAAACCAACTGCAGAAACTACTGTACCCGCATTAGAATATACATAATCTTGTGAACTCACCAAAGCATAAACGCCTGCAGGCAAAACCAACCCCGGGTTTGGACCTAAAATTCCTTTCAGATGTTTAGTTGCAAAATCTAATGACGTGTACTTTACATCTGCTATTGATTTTAATTGATCAATGGTCAAGCGTTTTGCGCCAGGTAGATCAATATCGGTTACTATATTCCAATTGCTGCCTGATTTATCAATTAAAGCAATACGATCGGTAGATACTGACCACATAAAATTAGGATCAACAGAGGCATAGGTAACATTATTTACTGGACCGCCCCATATAGGTGTTAGTTTGTTTAAATCTGCTTTGTATTCTCCATCATTTATTTTATAGGGAACACAATTGGTTTGCCCAGAATTGACATGCGTAACTCCATAAATACCTTGTGATAAGAAAGGGTTTTTTGAAGGATAACTACTTTGAATTTCTGTTGGAACTGTTTCATTAGATTTACTTGATTTTTTACCTTCTTTACATGAGATAAACATGAGTATTCCCAAACTCATGACTGAAATTAATTTAAGATGTTTCATTTTTGTTTATTTAATAGTTAAAATTTAGAATAATAAATAATTAATACCGATTTGAAAGGATGCGCCACCAAATCTATTTTTTGTTCCGAAGTTGTTAGTAAATCTTGATAAAACTCCTAATTTACCTGGTTTAAGCCAATAGGAACCATAGACTCCTAAACCATATATTTGGTCTTTATCCAAAACGGCTTTTTCACCTTTGTCTTCACTAGTTTGCCAGGTGCCAAAACCAAATAAACCAATTTCATGCCCCATAGTAAAATTATAACTTGCTCCGTAATCCAAAGTTAAATGCGGAGCTTCTTTGAAATCGGTTGCTTCTTGTTTACTGTTTATTTCATAAGTAAATCCAGTTGTTAAACTAATTTTATCTTTTGGTTTATACCTTCCCATGACCCTTATGTTATGTGACCAATATCCTAACCCTACATTTTCTGTACTGTTTACCTCATATTTTCCTACAGGAATCCATATTCCATAGGAAAAGGTGGTTGAAAACTTATTTTTCTCCCAAGTAAACCACAAAGGCTGTAGATAAAAATCGCCAAGCCCAAAGGAATTTAAGTTGATTTTTGTGCTCCCAACTGTAGTTTGACCCGAATAAAAATCTAAAGCAATATTTGCATTAGGGTTGTTTAACATGGGTAGAGCAAGTACGCCCCATTTAGCATTTAGAATTTTGCTTTTACCAAAATAGCTAATCATTGGAATAATAGAATGAGTTTTCACCTTCTGACCCAATTTAACAGAAAAGGGAGGGTTATCATTAATTTGAATGACATCAGTTTTTTTTCCTGAATTATTATAATAATTCATTTCTGAAAAAGAATAGTATAATGAAAATACCCAACCTGACGCAGATGGAATAAAATAATCATTTGCATTAAAACTTCCTCCACTGTAATGTCCTTGTCCACTTATGTTTGATGATATTGCAATTAACAAAACGCACAGACCTAGTTGTAGCGATTTTGATTTCATAAATAGAATATTTAAAAGTTCTTATTAAAACCTACTTGATACAGTATTCCTCTACCATCAATTGTAGATTTTTTGGTTGGTATTTCCATCAATCCAATTAAATTGAAACCCGCACCTAATGATTTACCAATTATAGGAGAGAGAATTAAATCAAAATTCTTGTTTTCAAAATCGATGATTGTTCGGGGTTCAAAAACATAAAACATTCCAGTCTTTGTAAATTTTGCGATGAAAATACGGTTGGTTAAAATTGACAAATCAGGGTATATATCATCTTTGGCAATTGCAAAGGTATATTGTGGTTGAATGGCTAAAAATAAACTTTGATTTATAGTGTAGGAGTAGGTGATAGCAGGTGTTGCAGAAAATAGTTGGCTCCCAAAACCTGGTTTTCCAAAAGGCAAATTGAATTCTACTGAACCAGCTAATGAGTTTTTACCTTGGACATAGAAAGCATTTAAAATTGAAAATTTTACATCAGAAAATGATGATTGAAATCCAGTTCCAATAACCCCACTATGAGTAGTCATTATTTCTGGTTTAATAGAAAAACTCCATCGATTTACCCCTAATACAAAACTGAATTTATTACTGATAGAAGATGCATTATTTGCTTTGTCAAAATACAAACCAGAGTAACCAATTCTAGAATTTACTCGTGTAGGATCAACACCCGATTCTGTTCTTAATTTTTCAATAGATAACGAATCAGTTTGCCCACAAACAGTTGTTGATATAAAAAAAAATAAAATAAGCCCATTTCTTAATTTACTCTTCATTTTTACTAAATCTGATTTTTTTATTTAGAATTAAATATAAGAAACCCAAAACAAAAATTAATGATGAAACACCTAATAAAGTATTGCCATTTATATGTTCGAAATCCATTACTAAAATATGTCTAACCACAGCAACAATTGCAATTTCAATAATTACTTTTTTGTAATTAATATTATTTTTTTGTTTGTATTCCCTTAATGATTCAATTACCTCAATTAGTATTGTATTTAATAAAACAGCAGCAATTAGTCCTTGTACGTTGAAATAAATAAATTAGTTTTATCAATTCTTGGTTCCAGAAAGTTAATTATTTCATTCTTAATAAATATTGTTCTCAAAGTGATCAATACAATTTCTAACAATGAATAAATCATTATCAGAGATGGAGGTAGTATCAATGTGTTTATAGTTATTTTAATGATTCTGTCCATATAATTTTTTTGCATTAAGTTATTGAATTCTCCATGTCGTTTTAAGCTGACCGCTAACGCTCTAGGCATTGAAGCAGTTGGGGAATATAATTACTACTGCTGGGACTGGAGCTGAATAAAGTTACAAAAGTTTAGAATATATA
>CAZEEB010000202.1:0-4122 GCA_964511245.1 uncultured Paludibacter sp. | reverse complement strand
TACACTTTCTTTTCGGTACAAAGAAAAGCATTTATTTTTGATAATCAAACATTTGAGCTAAATTATTTTAGAAATAATGTAAAAATACATACCCAAAACACTAAATATAGAACTAAAATTGCCCTATATTTTTAAAAATTCGAACTAATTTTCCAATAAAGTATTGTTGTTCTAGTTTATACTCAATTTCAAATTATGCTATTTAGCGTATCTGTCCAGTTCCTTTAACAATCCATTTATACGAACAAAGCTCCTGCAGTGCCATAGGTCCACGGGCATGTAATTTCTGGGTGCTAATTCCTATTTCTGCACCTAAACCGAATTGTGCGCCATCGGTAAATGCGGTTGAAACATTGCTATAAACGCAGGCAGCATCCACAGTTTTTTCAAACAGATTTATCTGAAATTCGTTTTCGCTGACAATACATTCACTGTGTTTTGAACTATACTTACTAATATGATTTACAGCACTTTCAATGTTTTCAACAGTTTTAATTGACATTTTGTAATCGAGGAATTCAATACCAAAACTTTCTTCAGTGGCTTTTTGCAACAAATGTGCCGGATAATTACCATTCAAAATGCCATAAGCTTTTTCATCTGCGTAAATAATCACTTCTTTTTCAGCCAGTTTCTGACAAAGTGCTGGCAAAACGGTCAATCGCTTTTCATTGATAACCAAACAATCAAGCGCATTACACACGCTTACTCTTCGGGTTTTGGCATTAAAAATAATCGCTTTGCCATTCTCCAAATCACCAAATTCATCAAAATAAGTATGGCAAATGCCGGCACCGGTTTCAATTACCGGAATGCGAGAATTATCGCGTACAAAATCTATTAAACCTTTACCTCCACGTGGAATGATAACATCCACAAATCCAACGGCATTCATCAATTCGGCAGTGGCTTCACGTCCGGCAGGAAGTAGTGTAACGATATGTTTATCCAACCCGAATTTTTCCAAAACTGATTGAATTACTTTTACAATAGCAGAATTAGAGTTATGTGCATCGGTCCCACCTTTTAGGACACAGGCATTTCCCGATTTAATGCAAAGCGAAAAAACATCGAAACTTACGTTTGGGCGCGCTTCGTAAATAATTCCAACCACCCCAAAAGGGACGGTTATTTTGCTGATTTGCATTCCGTTGGGACGTTCGGTTGCCATTAATTGTTTGCCAAGCGGTGATGTCAATGTGGCAACATTCCGAATATCGGCGGCTATTCCGGTAATACGTTCCTTGCTAAGCAACAGCCTGTCGAACATAGGATTAGATTTATCCATGGCAGCCAGGTCTTTGGCATTTTCAGCTAAAATCAGTTCAGTTTGAGCAATTGCCTGATCGGCTAAAGCCAGTAAAACCTGATTAATCGTTTCATCGTCAATCAGGTTCAATGTGCGTGAAGCCTTTACTGCGTCTTCTTTCCAACTTTTATCATTCATTTCTTATTCATTTTCTCGTCCCCCGAATTACTTCTTCTCTTTCTGAGTAAACAACACCATTTTTACTTTCAATTTATTTCCAATGTCAATTACGCTTACCACATCCTGCAAATTGAGCGTTTTATCGGCATGTAATAATACAATCAAATCTTCGCTATTGGTCTTTTTTGCAATTAGCTTAGCCAGTTCGGGTTCAATGGCTTTAAATTCAACTTGTTTATTATCAACAAAATAAGTATGTTCGGCTGTAATGGTAAGACTAATCTGTTTTTTAACAACTTGATTTTCGGAAGTTTGAGATTTTGGCAACAATACCCGAATAGTGGCAGGAGTAACCAGTGTTGAAATGATTAAGAAAAACAGCAACAGGAAAAACATAATATCGTTGAGCGAAGCGGTATAAACTTCGGCAGTTCTTAATTTTCGGCGTTCTATTTTCATGATTACAAATAATTTATACTTTAGCTGCTCTTTTGTAATTTCGAATATCTTTGAGCAAGTTGTTCGAATATTTATCAATATTCACCACCACTTTGTCAATCCTGCCATTCAGTATATAATAACCCGAATAGGCTATAATACCTACAAAAAGCCCGGCTCCGGAGCAAATCATTTTTTGATAAAGACCATCCGAAATATTTGCAATATTCAAATCATTGGTAACTGATATGTTATAAAAAATTTTAATTACTCCGAAAATAGTTCCAAGAAATCCTAGCATTGGGGCTATAGAAGCTGTAATTCCCAAATAATTCATACCTCGCTCCAGAGCCGAAATTTGCTGACGAGCCTCACTTTGCATGGCATCCTGTATTTCAATATCATCATGTTCGGCAGCCTCTAAACCTGCTGACAGCACTTTGGAGTATGAAGTCGGTTTTTCGGCACAAAACTTAATTGCTTTATCTATTTTTTTGTCGGCAACCAATTCACTTATTCTGGTAAACCAAATAGAATCGGTTTTACCAAGGCTGCTAACTGTAATCCATCGTTCGATAAACATGTAAATTGACAAGAAAAAAAGCATAAAAAGTGGAACTAAAATCCAACCACCTTTCATTAATAATTGAAAATAATTTTCGTTGGTAAGTACCACAGCTGTTGTAGAATTGGGGGCTAAATTAGTTGTGGATTGAAGTAATACGGTTAATAAGTTCATAAAGAGTTATTTTAAGTTTATTTTTTGAACGGTTGAGATTTTAAAACAGTGAATTCTTATATTATTTTGAACGCAAAAGTAGTTCAATTATTGAACATGAAAAATTATTATTAGCAATAATTAACGGACTAAGCTTTAGAATAGTCAAATTCCATTGATGTATTACTCTGACAACAGTTGTGCCAAAAAATGAATTTCAATTTTATTGATTAAATTAGTTCAATTCGTTAATTTCCCAATTCTATTCATCCATTGATAGATTTCATTCGCTTCGGAAGAGTTATTGGCACTCATTAAATCGCCGTACAACCTGATAAACACTTCTTTATAGCGGTTCGTTTTTTCATCATAAATAAATGCGGAATATCGAATGTCACCAAAATCAGCCATTTGCATTTGTGGTTTTGATATTGTTCCTTTGGATGCAGCATAAATTTTACCGACAAAATACTTCAGGGTGTCCGAATTGATATGAGTGCTTGACCGTTGGCAAAATGCAATGTTTTTATCCATATTTACAGCAGAAATATAGCCTGTCGAATCGGGTTCATTCCACTCATGAAACACTTCTACCCATTTAAATGTGAGCACATTACCAAGTGAATCAATTAAATAACCGGAGCTTTGGGGCAACCAGGCATTATTTATATAGTGCATTTCAAAATATATTTTTTGTTTCATGTTCGGAATTTCTTCTTTACACGATAACAAAAACAATACAACAGTCAGGATTAATAATTTCGACTTCATAACGAGCGTTTGTGTTAATTTTTTATTTATTTTTCAAAATCATAATTATTTGAATAGTAAGGCAATATGGATATTCTTGAATTTTACTAAATCCATGAATTTTTATTTATTGCACATTTTGCGTATCTTTGTGCAGAAATTTAGTTTTTAATTAAAACATTTTACAAAATGATATGTTTTAGACTTGAAACAACAAACTATTAAAACATGGGGAATAATTTATTAAAAGGAAAAAGAGGTATCGTATTTGGTGCGTTAAACGATATGTCAATAGCATGGAAAGTAGCCGAACGCGTAGTAGAAGAGGGTGCAATCATCACTTTATCAAATACACCTTTAGCTGTACGAATGGGCACAACCAACGAACTTGCCGAAAAACTTAACGCTAAACTTATTCCTGCCGACGCTACCAGCGTTGAAGATTTGGAAACAGTTTTCAGAGAATCCATTGAAGCTCTGGGCGGAAAAATTGATTTTGTGCTTCACTCCATTGGCATGTCGCCAAACGTTCGAAAAAAACGGACTTACGATGATTTGGATTACGATATGCTGACTACCACGCTTGATATATCGGCTATTTCGTTCCACAAAATGTTACAGGTTGCCAAGAAAATGAATGCAATTAACGATTACGGTTCGGTGGTTGCTCTTTCGTATATGGCCGCTCAACGCACAGTATTTGGTTATAATGATATGGCCGATGCCAAATCCATTCTCGAATCGATTGCACGCAGTTTTGGTTATATTTATGGTCGCGAACACAGTG
>CAZEEB010000201.1:0-4193 GCA_964511245.1 uncultured Paludibacter sp. | reverse complement strand
ACAGTTGGCGATCCGTTTAAAGATACATCTTCTGTATCATTGAACCCAATTATCAAGTTTTCTACTTTATTTGGACTTTTAGCAACAGAGATTTCTTTAAAAATGAAAATGGATGCTGTGGCAAGCGGTGGAGTTGATTATAGCCTTATAATTGGTCCTGGATTTCTTGCCATTGCCTTGTATTTTGTTTGGCGTTCGTTTTATAAAATGAGAATTCCATTGCGCGAAAATGTGTAAGCATTTTTAAATCAAGTAAATCTATAAATGCCTCAAAAGTTGAATCAAAGACTTTTGGGGCATTTTGTGTATTTGAAAAACTGCACTGACTAATAGGAAAGTTCAAAGATTTTCGTACCTTTGTAATCATCAAAGTAAGTAGTTACAAATATTGAATGATTTATTTTAAACACAATAGTCCACATAGAAAAACGGCAATAAAAAAGACTTAGTTCTCATAGTAAAAGCATCTGACGATGCTTTTGCATGGTCTGAAATTATACCCATTTTCGGGATAATGCTATGTGTTCTTAGTCTCATGGTCTTTATTCAAAACTTTTGTGGACTATGTGAAGAAAAACATATCAATAATAATTCGCATTTACTTATAATCTATTTTAAAAAAAAATAAAGTTAAATACTAACAAAAACAACGCATTATGCACAATTGGTTTGAATGTAAAATAAAGTATGAAAAAACTGCCGACGAAGGCAAAATAGTAAAAGTAAACGAAGCTTATTTGGTTGATGCACTTACATTTGCTGAAGCAGAGGAACGAATTAATAAGGAAATGGAACCATTTATTAGTGGCGAATTCATTGTTTCAACCATTCGAAAAGCTCGCATCAGTGAAATGTTTGAAAATGAAAAAGGCGACAAATGGTATCGTTGCAAAGTTTTTTTTATAAGCTTTGACGAAGAAAAAGGAATTGAGAAGAAGGTGGCTTCTACCATGATGGTACAAGCAAATGATATAAAAGAAGCCTGGGATGGATTAAATGAAGGCATGAAAGGCTCAATGGCCGATTATTCGGTTGCCTCCGTTGTTGAAACAAACATAATGGATGTTTATAAATATATTTCTTAGTTTATAATTTATAGTCAATAGTTTATAGTATGGGAAATAATTATACAGATTTCAGAGACTTGGCAGTTTATAAAAAGGCATTTCAACAAGCTTGTGAGGTTTTTGACATAACAATAGCATTTCCCAAGATTGAGCAATACTCTTTAACTGATCAAATCCGCAGATCATCACGTTCTGTTTGTGCGAATCTTGCCGAAGCATATAGGAAAAGGGATTATCACCGACATTTTTTGCTCAAAATCACTGATTGTCTTGGAGAAAACAGCGAATCTCTTGTCTGGCTCGATTTTGCGCTTAATTGCAATTATATTAACTCTGAAATCTATAAAAAATATTTCGAGCTGAATGCTGAAGTCGGGAAACTACTTACACACATGTATAATAACCCAGATAAATATGGCGTTATTCCCTTATAAACCAGATATATTTTCTTTTTATAAACTATAAATTATAAACTATAAATTATAAACCACAGTTTTTCTACTTTATAAACTATAAATTATAAACTATAAACTGACAAATGTCTATTTCTCAAAACATACAATCCATTCGTCATCATATTCCAGCCCATGTGCAGTTGGTGTGTGTGTCGAAATTTCATCCTAACGAATCTATAATTGAAGCTTATGAAACAGGTGAAAGAATTTTTGGCGAAAGTAAAGTTCAAGAATTATGTAGTAAATATGAATCGCTCCCAAAAGATATTAGCTGGCATTTCATTGGTCATCTTCAAACTAATAAAATTAAGTATCTTGTTCCTTTTGTTTCGCTGATACACGGAGTTGATACACTGAAATTACTGACCGAAATTGACAAACAAGCTGCCAAAGCGGGTAGGAGAGTGAATTGTCTTTTACAGGTTCATATTGCAAGTGAAGAAACTAAATTCGGATTTTCGGAAACTGAACTGACTGATATGCTCCAGGCCAGTGCATGGAAACAATTAATGAACGTACAAATTTGCGGTTTGATGGGAATGGCTTCTAACACCGATAATCGAATGCAGATTCAAACAGAATTCAAAGGGCTGAAAACATTTTTTGATTATTTAAAAAATTCATATTTTGCCTTTGAACCCTCATTCTGTGAACTTTCAATGGGTATGTCCGACGATTATCAATTAGCAATTCAAGAAGGAAGTACGTTGGTAAGGGTAGGAAGTTCAATTTTTGGACAAAGAAATTATGCCTGATTTTGGCTTTAAGCCAATTATATCCTAGCTCATTGGCATTAGCATTGCTTTAGGAAGTATTGCCACTTCTGAGCGAATATTGCGAAGCTTTGGATTTTATCCACTAAAAACTTACTGACAAGTGCTTTAATTTCAACAATAATAAGCATTTAGGAATGCGCTCTAAGCGCTATAGCAATAAATTTACTTGAGAAAATGAATAAAATTATGGATAAAAATGACTTAAGACTTCTAATTTCAATTGAAGACAGAGTAATTGCAGAGGATATACAAGGTATTTTGGAAGAATCTGAAATCTATACAATCTTGGTTTCAGACAATCCTGCATCGTCAATTATATCTACATATTCGGGGTTGAACCCCATGGAATGTATTGATATCCAACTAAATAAAAATGACTACCAACGAGCAATTGAAATACTTATTGATAGTCCCTACAAAGAATTATTTGACATATAAAACAACAGCCACAATATAAGTCAGTAAGCTGTATTATGTATTTATATTTTGCATTCGTTTTATTGTGGATAAAAAGCAAAATTGATTCAAATTCAAGAAAAAATCATATTTTTTGCTTGTATAAAATTCTAAATTACATGTGTAATTGCAATTATTTGTAAAAAAATTATTCAAATAATATAGAATGCTATATATTTGCACAATAATTAGAAAAACAATCGTATTGACCGCTGAAAAACCGGCATTACTTAAGAGCTAATTACTTCAAATTAATGAAATTCAATCGCTAAGGATAGACAACAATGTATTACTTCTGCTGGAAGTATGCGTTGTTTTTTTGTTTTAAAGCGAAATGACATAAAGGGGCATAAAAAAGCCCCGCATACAGGTACGGGGCTAATTTTATAGAATAGGAATGGCCTTGTTAAGCGGCAGACGCATCAGTTGTGGTAGACGGAGCGTCTGTTGTTGTTTTATTATCAGCGGCAGTTGCATCATCCTTTAGGGTTGAATCGGCTGCTTTTGTTTTATTGGCAACAGAGTTATTCGAATTTCGTGTAGAGCGACTTTTTACAACCGACTGGCGGTTGGTAAGCACTACATTCAATTCATTTATCAGCGGCATGTAATCCAAATCGGTATGTTCCACTTTAGCCAGATCAATAGCTTTCAACAGATGTTCAATAGCGGAAATTACCCGCGCTTTTGCATCTTTATTGTTGAATTTCGGTCTGATGGCTAAGATTTCCTTCCGATGGGTTTCCCCGTGGTTTACAGCTTGCTGACAAGTACTTAACTCATTCATATAGGTAGCTAATCCCAACGCAATCAGGGCATCGTTCATCTCATCGTTATCGGTTAGTCCTATTAGCATTTGGTTTACCCTTCCCGATTTTGTAATCGGACTGTCGGTAGAAATGCTGCTAAGAAAACTTTTCAGATAAGGAACAGCCAGGCGCGCTTGTTGGGCGGTGGTGGATACCTTTGCTTTTTCAATCGCCACAATGTGCGATACTATAGCACCCAATATGTTATTACGCATTTTTACCTGCGCTTTTACTTCTTCGGGGTTAGGATATCCATCATACTTCACTGCCAATATGCTGAGCAGAGGTCGTAACTCTGACAACAAATTGTACATTCCTGCAATTTTCAATGTTACCGGGTCGTATTTTTCAACACTCTTCAGTATCTCTTCGGTCATTACGGGAAGCTCAGGCCTCCGTACTTTAGAAAAAGAAAAATTCACGAAATTTGTTTTCATGTTCGTATTGTATTTGTCTTGTTAAACAATAGCGAAGACTACACTAAGTTTTCAGAACTTTTTCATTGCAGAAATATCCTGTAATATTTCTCGTATGTCAAAGAAAAACTACATTACCGTAGTCTGTAAATAGCAATCTGTTTTCTCTTTGCAGATCTGAACTAATTACGTTTACAAAATTACTGCTAAAAAT
>CAZEEB010000200.1:0-4261 GCA_964511245.1 uncultured Paludibacter sp. | reverse complement strand
TATTGAATATTTAAAATTTACTGATAATCTGATATTTAGCAATATTTTATTTTTATCTTTTTATCTTTATTGATTTAAAATTCCAAATTCCAGAAAAACAGATCGAATAAAATTTCAATTTTATAACATAATTGCTTGATAAATAGATATTTGATTTTTTCGCTAAAAATCGTACCTTTGCAACCCTAAAAGCAAATAACAAAAATACTGTAAGTACTATCGTTTTTTATAAATCAACTTTACTTATTATGAGTTTGGAATCAGAAATTTCACGTCGACGCACATTCGCTATCATCAGTCATCCCGATGCCGGAAAAACAACTTTAACCGAAAAGCTACTCCTATTCGGTGGTGCAATTCATGTTGCCGGTGCAGTGAAATCGAATAAAATTAAGAAAACCGCCACTTCTGATTGGATGGAAATTGAAAAACAACGCGGTATTTCAGTGGCCACTTCAGTTATGGGCTTTGAATATCGCGATTTTAAAATCAATATTCTAGATACACCGGGTCACCAGGATTTTGCCGAAGACACATATCGTACACTCACTGCTGTTGACAGTGTTATCATTGTTGTTGATACAGCTAAAGGCGTTGAAACACAAACGCGCAAGCTGATGGAAGTGTGCCGCATGCGAAATACACCGGTAATGATTTTTGTCAATAAAATGGATCGTGAAGGAAAAGATGCATTCGATTTACTTGATGAACTTGAAGCTGAACTGGGCATTGCAGTTCGGCCCCTAAGTTGGCCTATAAATCAGGGATTTGCCTTTAAAGGCGTTTATAATATTTATAAAGAAAATTTACAATTATTTACTCCAAATAAACAATTTATTAGTGAATCTGTTGAACTTTCCGACATTAAAAGCGCTGAAATTGATAAATTAGTTGGGAGTCAGGATGCTGCAAAACTTCGTGAAGACATGGAATTGATTACAGGCGTATATTCAGAATTTGATATTCAAAAATACCTTAATGGTCAATTAGCACCGGTTTTTTTTGGTAGTGCACTGAATAATTTTGGTGTAAAAGAATTGCTTGATTGTTTTGTTGAAATTGCTCCTTCTCCCAGGCCTATAAAAGCACTCGAACGAGAGATAAATCCTTATGAAGAAACCTTTTCAGGATTTATTTTTAAAATTCATGCCAATATGGATCCAAATCATCGAAGTTGTATTGCTTTTGTTAAAGTTTGCTCAGGTAAATTTGAACGTAACGTAAACTACAAACACATCAGGCATGGCAAAATGATGCGCTTTTCGTCACCCACTGCATTTATGGCTCAGAAAAAAGAAACTGTTGACGAAGCCTATGCAGGCGATATTGTGGGATTGCCCGATACGGGTAACTTCAAAATTGGAGATACTCTTACCGGCGGCGAAGAACTACACTTCAAAGGAATTCCAAGCTTTTCGCCCGAAATGTTTAAATACATTGAAAATGCCGACCCTATGAAAACCAAACAATTAGACAAGGGCATTAATCAACTAATGGACGAAGGAGTAGCCCAATTGTTTGTTAATCAGTATAATGGTCGAAGAATTATAGGAACGGTTGGGCAACTTCAATTTGAAGTTATTCAGTACCGACTACTTCATGAATATGGCGCACAAGGCAGGTGGGAACCTATTTCTTTGCATAAAGCATGTTGGATTGAAAGCGACAATTTGACTGAACTTGAAAATTTCAAAAAAAGAAAAGCTCAATACATGGCTAAAGACAAAGAAGGACGAGATGTGTTTCTAGCAGACTCTGGTTATGTGCTCCAAATGGCTCAGAATGATTTTAAAAATATCAAGTTTCATTTTAGCTCCGAATATTAAGTAGGCGTAAAAATGGCTTAAATTTTAGTTCAAATACTTGTAATTTAGAATATTACAAGTATTTATTTTTATATCGGAACTGATAATTCAATTGTTAGTAATTTTTCAAAAAAACGTTTGCCAAATCCAACAAAAAGTATTACTTTAGTGCGATTTTTTAGATAGTAATAAAATTAAAAAGTAGATGATTGATCAAGACAGAATTATTAAGGTAAACATTGACGAAGAAATGAAGTCTTCGTACATCGATTATTCCATGTCGGTGATAGTTTCGCGTGCATTACCCGATGTACGCGACGGTTTTAAACCGGTTCACCGCCGTGTATTATTTGGAATGAATGAGCTTGGAAACAACTCAGATAAACCCTATAAAAAATCTGCCCGTATTGTGGGGGAAGTAATGGGTAAGTATCATCCACACGGTGATTCGTCCATTTATGGCACGCTGGTACGTATGGCACAGCATTGGTCTATGCGCTATCCATTGGTTGACGGACAAGGTAACTTCGGGTCAATTGATGGTGATAGTCCGGCTGCTATGCGTTACACCGAAGCCCGATTACGCAAATTATCCGAAGATATGTTGATAGATATCAACAAAGATACAGTTGATTTTCAGCTTAATTTTGATGATACTCTGAAAGAGCCTACCGTTTTACCAAGTCGTATTCCTAATTTATTGGTAAATGGATCGTCGGGTATAGCAGTGGGAATGGCCACAAATATGGCACCTCACAATCTTTCGGAAGTGGTAGACGCTACAATTGCTTATATTGATAACACCGAAATCGAAATTTCGGAGTTGTTAAAACATATCAAAGCACCCGATTTTCCAACCGGTGGTATTATTTACGGTTATGCAGGCGTAAAGGAAGCTTTTGAAACAGGTCGTGGGCGCATTGTGGTTCGTTCAAAAGTGGAAATTGAAACCGATGCTCAAGGACGCGAAAAAATTATTGTAAATGAAATTCCATATCAGGTAAATAAGGTGGAATTAATCAAAGCCATTGTAGCTTTGGTTGAAGACAAAAAGGTTGAAGGCATTTCGCATATCAATGATGAATCTGACCGTGAAGGAATGCGCATTGTGATAGATATTAAACGCGATGCAAACTCAAGTGTGGTATTGAATAAATTGTTCAAATACACCGCATTACAGTCATCATTCAGTGTAAATAACATTGCGTTGGTTCATGGTCGCCCACGCATGTTAAATGTCAAAGATTTGATTCATTATTTTGTTGAACATCGACACGAAGTAGTTATTCGTCGTACAAAATTTGAATTAGCCGAAGCTGAAAAACGGGCACATTTGCTTGAAGGATTTATGATAATTTTAGATAATCTGGACGAAGCAATTCAAATTATTCGAAATTCAAAAACACCGGAGGAAGCCCGTAACGCATTGATGGGGCGTTTTGGATTGTCGGATATTCAGAGCAGGGCTGTGGTAGAAATGAGATTGCGTCAACTTACAGGTATGGAGCAAGATAAGCTTCGTGCCGAGTATGAAGATGTGTTGGCATTGATTGCAAGTTTGAAAGAAATTCTGGAAAAAGTAGAACTTCGAATGCAAATTATTAAAGATGAATTGCTCGAAGTGAAAGCTAAATACGGCGATGCTCGTCGCACACAAATTGTTTATTCATCCGAAGAATTTAATCCGGAAGATTTTTATGCCGACGATGAAATGATAATAACCATTTCACATTTAGGTTATATAAAACGTACTGCCTTAACTGAATTCAGGGCTCAAAACCGTGGTGGAGTTGGCTCAAAAGGTGGAAGCTCACGCGACGAGGATTTTATTGAATACATTTATCCGGCTTCGATGCACAATACCATGTTATTTTTCACTTCAAAAGGAAAATGCTATTGGTTGAAAGTATATGATATACCCGAAGGCACTAAAGTGTCCAAAGGACGCGCCATTCAGAATATGCTAAATATTGATGGTGATGACAAAGTGAATGCATTTATCCGTGTAAAAGGTCTGACTGATGCAGAATATATAAACTCGCATTATCTGATTTTTGGAACGAAAAATGGCGTTATCAAAAAAACATCGCTGGAGGCATACTCTCGTCCGCGTCAGAATGGGGTAAATGCAATTACTATTCGTGAAGACGATCAGGTAATACAAGTGCGTTTGACTGATGGTAATGCCGAAGTTTTGATGGCAAACCGTAACGGTCGTGCTATTCGTTTCCACGAATCGAAAGTTCGTGAAATGGGTCGTACCGCCACCGGAGTTCGAGGTATGACACTCGACGATGATGGTCAGGACGAAGTGGTTGGCATGATTTGTGTAAACAAAGAAGAAAAAGAAAGCATAATGGTTGTTTCACAACAGGGTTATGGCAAGCGTACTTTACTCGATGAAGTGGACGAAAACGGCGAATGGGTACTTGAAAATGGCGAACCGGTAGCAGTAT
>CAZEEB010000199.1:0-4284 GCA_964511245.1 uncultured Paludibacter sp. | reverse complement strand
TTTTTTGTCTATATTTATAGAATTTCATTTATTCTTATATTTTTAAGAACAATTACATTATTAATTTTCTGATACGAAAATTGTTTCAAACAATTTTATTTTGAAATTCGCATACTTCTTTTATACATTTTTCTATTGAAAAGAATTGAAAATTTAATGCTTTTCTAATTTTTTTACTGTTATAATACTCTCTTTGCAATGCAGCGCGCGCTGTACCAACATCAATAAGTGGCACAAAATTGAATAATTTCCCCAATTTTTCGGATAAATAACCAAGAAAAATTAAGGAGTTCTTGCCAATACCAATAAAAGGACGGGGTTTATTAAATCCTTCGGCCATCCAAGTCAGAATATCTTTATTACCGCAATTATCGCCAACAAGAATAAAGCGTTCTGAGCAAATTTCTGACTCTTGTAACTGAATCATTATTTGCACCACATCTCTTACATCAACGTAACCACTTCCCCCTTTTGTGTAAAATGCTAAGCCTTTTTGTACCTGATAAAACAGTTGCGAACTGCCGGTATGTCGGCCTGAAACACCTAAAATTACACCCGGATTTACAATCACAGCATTCAATCCCCGTTGTATACCTTTCCAAACCTCTTGCTCCGATAAATATTTACTTTGAGCATAATATGAATGATTTTGAAATTCATTCCAAGAGCCATTTTCATCAATAATTGTCTGATTTGCTGCTTTGCCACAGGCGGCAATGGAACTTACAAAACACAATTTCGAAACAGCATTTTGAAGTGCAGCCTCAACCACATTTTTAGTGCCTATAATGTTAGTATCCAGCATTTTGGAATTTGAACTCCCTAATAAAACCTGTGCAGCACAATGATATACTTTTTTAATTCCCTTCATCGCTAAATTCATTGTTTCATAGTCCATTACATCGGCATTAATCCAATCAATCTTAGCTAGAAAATTTTCAGGAAATAAGGTATAAAAACGAAAAATCGAAGTAAGTGCTGTTAAGTCGCTCGATGAACGACGAATGGCTGTAACCCGTTCATTTTGTTGTAACAAATACCATAGCAAATTGCCTCCCACTAAACCTGTTGCACCTGTAACCAATATCATTTTTCCGAAATTTAAAGTTAAGCTCAAAAATACGGAAAGAAAACTGTATTTTTGCACAAATTTCAGAGAAAAAAGCTTAGGCTTAGAATCATTATGCAAACAATTTGTGTTTATTGTGCTGCAAGCACCAAAATTAATCCAATTTACTTTGAAGCCACAGAGCGATTGGGCAAGATATTTGCCAATGCAAATTTAACAGTCGTTTTTGGAGGTGGTGCATCCGGATTGATGGGAAAACTTGCTGACAGCATGCTTACCCAAAATGGCAAAATTACAGGTATTATTCCAAAATTTATGTGCGACGAAAATTGGCATCACACCCATTTACACGAATTAATTGTGGTTGATACCATGCATGAAAGAAAAGCATTAATGGCACAAAAGGCCGATGCAATTGTGGCTTTGCCCGGTGGATGCGGAACCATGGAAGAACTGCTCGAAGCTATAACATGGAAACAACTGGGAATAGTTTCAATGCCTATAGTGATAGTTAATATTAATGGATATTATAATGCTCTGATTGACATGTTGCATTTGGCAATTAACGAAAACTTTATGCGTGAAGTACACAAAAACATGTGGGAAGTAGTTGACTCGCCCGAAAAAGTACTTGATGCCATTTATAATTCGCCCGATTGGAACACAAATGCCCGTAGTTTTGCTGCAATTTAATAAAAATTAATGGTTAAGCCCGACACAATAAAACTTTTGACCGACAGTATGAATATGCTGCCCGATTCACTTTCCAGCTTAGATTCTATAGCTGCCGTAGATTCTATCAGCAGGGCAGATTCGCTCCGATTGGCAATTAAAATACCAAGTGGCTTTACGGGCATTTCTCATCCTTCATTACCTCAGACCGAGACTTGGGTTTTTTTATGTTTGTTAGCACTTTTCTTTTTGTTTGTTTACTCCATAGCTCAATCTTTCGGTTTGATTTCTGACACAATAAAATCATTTTTTCAGGTAAAAGAGCGTTCGAGCATTTTTAGCAAAGCTACAGTGAACGACTCCCGATTCAGATTTTTTTTAATCATCTTTTCAATTGGCGTATTAAGTTTCTACGCCTTTTTGATTATGCATAAGACTTCAAGTCCATTTTCGATTAAACAATACGGCTTGTTTTTAATTGCAACAACACTTTTTTTCGGGCTAAAATCACTTGTTTTGGATTTACTTGGTTATGTATTTCTGAACCCCACAATAACAAGCATGGCAAAAGAAGCTTACTTCAATATCATGTCATTCTGGGGTGTAGCGCTGGCCCCTATCCTGATTTTAGAAGTTTATTTAGTGAATAATTATTTAGGAATTACACATTTTTTGAGTTTAATAATTAGCATAAGCGTGCTGATTTTAATCATAATCAAACTATTTCAAATATTTTTCCGAAAAATACTAGCTTCTTTTTATATAATATTGTATCTTTGCACCCTCGAATTTTTACCCTACATTATTTTGTATAAGGTATTTAAATTGATAGTATAGGGTGTTTAACTATTAAACTTTATTGCTTTGAAAATCAAAAAGATACTAGTATCTCAACCACAACCTTCGACCGAAAAATCGCCGTATTTTGATATTAGCGAAAAGTATAATATCAAGATTGATTTTCGTCCATTTATCAAAGTTGAGCCAATAATGGCTAAAGAGTTCAGGACTCAACGCATATCTATTTTAGATCATACGGCCATTATTTTTAATGCACGGCACGGAATTGACCATTTTTTCAGGCTTTGCGAAGAGTTACGCGTAACAATTCCCGAAACTATGAAATACTTTTGTGTTTCAGAAAGTGTGGCGCTTTATCTGCAACGCTATATTCATTACCGCAAACGAAAAGTGTTTTATGGAGCAAATGGAAAACTTGCCGAATTGGTGGTGATAATGAACAAACATGCTGATGAAAAATACTTGCTAATCACGTCCGATGTACAGAATGAAGACACAATGTCTACGCTCGAAAAATCGAAAATATCCTATAATAAAGCCGTAATGTATAAAACGGTTAGTAATGATTTTGGCCCCAATGAAGAGTTTAACTACGACATGTTGTTATTCTTTAGTCCGGTAGGAATTGGTTCACTTTTGAAAAATTTCCCTAATTTTGTTCAGGGTGATATCCAAATTGGTTGCTTTGGAGCAACTACTGCTCAGGCGGTAAAAGATGCCGGCTTGCGGCTTGATTTGGAAGCGCCTGTACCCGGAGTGCCGTCAATGACAATGGCACTCGATAATTTTTTAAAAGACTTTACCAAAAAGGTTAGAAAATAATCAGAATAAGATTTTAAACTTGTCTATCCCATAAGTATCGAATAAAATCCGTACTTTTGGGATAGTTTTTTTTAGTTGAAAGGTATGAAACCGGATTTTTCATTCTCAAAGTCAGAACATTTATGTGGCGAAAAACGAATTACTCGCGTTTTCACGCAAGGCGAGGCATTTATTTGTTATCCGTTGCGGGTTGTTTTTATGATTGATACTAAAAAAGACTTTGAATGGGCAAGTGTACTGGTAAGTGTACCAAAAAAGCGTTTTAAGCGAGCGGTGAAACGAAACCGACTGAAAAGATTAATGCGCGAATCATATAGACTTAACAAAAACTTACTGATCGAAAAACTTACACACAAAGAACTTCAAATACACATTGCATTTAATTATATAGCCGATGAGGAACTGGATTTCAGTGCAATAGAGAAAAAAATGAAAATGGCACTCGGAAAACTCCTCGACAAGATTGAAACTATTTAAGCCTTTTATTTGTTTGAAACTGAAAATCTAATTTGCCTTGAAATAAACGTTGCAAATATAATCTCAAAACAGGCTCATTTTAGGCTTGATTAAATTCTGTTGCTGAGTTTCAACTGACATAAGAATTCAAATATAAACCGATGAAAAAATTTTTAAGCTTTCTGGTTTTACTTCCAATCTATTTTTATCGTTACAGCATATCGCCCTTACTGCCGGCACGCTGCAGATATACACCAACATGCTCGGAATATGCCATTCAGGCAATACAAAAATACGGCATAATAAAGGGATTCTGGCTTGCCACCAAGCGCATCGGTAGTTGCCATCCATGGGGTGGAAGTGGTTATGACCCAGTACCCTAAGCTTTAGTTGGCAATACTTAAAATAATTGGTTATTTCTTTTTTTGAGGTGCTATGAATTTTTTATATCTTCGCCGATATGG
>CAZEEB010000198.1:0-4297 GCA_964511245.1 uncultured Paludibacter sp. | reverse complement strand
CACGGCTCTGAACACTCTTTCCCTACACGACGCTCTTCCGATCTCTCTGTTGATGGGCAACAAATTGCAGTTTATGAAGCACAGAATTTCAATAATTTGCCCTTGACACAGGTCAAAGATGGAAACGAGCAACCGCTAGTGGTTGAAGTACCTTATCCCGGAAGAAATGTATATGCATATATCTGGAAAGTTTCTGTAGGCCGAATTCCTCTGTATCTGCTTGATACTGATAATGATATGAATAGCGAATACGACCGTTCAATCACTCACCAGCTTTATGGTGGCGATTGGGAAAACCGCATGAAACAGGAAATTATGCTTGGAATTGGTGGTATTTTAGCTCTTAAAAAACTGGGTATCGAAAAACAAGTGTATCACTGTAACGAAGGACACGCCGCACTAATTAATGCTCAACGCCTTGTTGACTTAATTTCTGACAAAAATTTGGCGTTTAACGAAGCATTGGAAGTAGTTAGAGCAAGTTCATTGTACACAGTACATACTCCTGTACCTGCCGGACACGATAGTTTCGACGAAAATTTATTCAAGAAATACATGAGCGATTTTCCATCAAAACTGAAAATCAATTGGGATGAATTTATTGATATGGGACGTGAACATCCGGGTGATCACGACGAAAAGTTTAGCATGAGCACATTTGCCTGTAATACTTGTCAGGAAGTGAATGGTGTGAGTTGGTTACACGGTAAAGTTTCACAAGAAATGTTCAATCCAATTTGGAAAGGATATTTTCCTGAAGAACTGCATGTGAGCTATGTAACGAATGGTGTTCACCTTCCAACATGGACCTCGTCGGATTGGAAAGCAATTTATGAAAAATATTTCACAAAAGCTTTTTATGCCGATCAATCCAATATGAAAATATGGGAAGGTGTTTATAAAATTCCTGATGAGGAAATATGGCATACCCGCATGCATTTGAAAAATAAGCTGGTAGAATATATAAAAGGTCAGTTTCGCGAAAACTGGTTGAAAAATCAAGGAGATCCATCGCGCATAGTATCTGTTTTAGAAGCCATTAACCCCAATGCATTGATCATTGGATTTGGACGTCGTTTTGCAACTTACAAACGGGCTCATTTATTGTTTACCGATTTGGAACGATTGGAACGAATTGTGAATGATCCTCTTCATCCGGTTCAGTTTCTATTTACTGGTAAAGCTCATCCAGCCGATGGTGGAGGTCAGGGTTTAATTAAACGAATTATTGAAATATCACGTATGCCTCAGTTTTTGGGTAAGGTTATTTTCCTCGAAAATTATGACATGCGATTAGCAAAACGGTTGATTTCGGGTGTGGATATTTGGTTAAATACGCCTACTCGTCCGCTTGAAGCATCCGGTACTTCGGGCGAAAAGGCTCAAATGAATGGTGTGTTAAACTTTTCGGTGCTTGATGGTTGGTGGCTCGAAGGCTATGTAAAAGGTGCCGGTTGGGCATTGACTGAAAAACGGACTTACGAAACTCAGGAATTTCAGGATCAGTTAGACGCTGCTACCATTTACAGCCTACTCGAAAACGAAATAATTCCACTTTATTATGCTAAAAACACGAAAGGCTATTCACCGGAATGGATTCAGTATATTAAAAATTCGATAGCTCAAATCACGCCACGTTTTACCACCAAACGAATGATTGACGATTACATAGCTCGTTTTTATACTAAGCTGGCAAGTCGGTCGGCAATTTTGAATGCAAATAATTATAGCAAAGCTAAAGAAATTGCTGCGTGGAAAGAAAAAATTGCATCCGGATGGGATAAAATTCAAGTTGTTTCGGTAGATATTCCTGAAAAATTATTACAGAATCCTCAAGTTGGCGAGATGTATAATATCAATATTATTCTTGATATTGATGGTTTAAATGATAAAGGCCTTGGAATTGAGTTAGTTGCAACGAAATTGGGAAAAAACAATATTGATATTCTATACGATGTGAATGAACTTAAGTTGATAAAAACAGAAGGTTCAAAACTTTTCTTCAGCATTGATTATCAGTTAAATAAAGCAGGATCTTTCAAATACGGTTTCAGAATGTTCCCTAAAAATGAAGATTTACCACACCGTCAGGATTTCTGTTATGTGCGTTGGATTTAATCATAGGCTCTGAATTTTAAAAGTTTTGTGATTTAATAAACATTAATGTTGAAAATCAACTAATATAATAAGGACTGAATTCGTTTAATTATGAATTCAGTCCTTTATTTTAAACAGATTAGCAAGCTTATTCAATTTATTTTATAATGCTCACAAAGCTTGATTTCATGCTGCATTGACACTCTCAAAAAAACCTAAAAGTCAATAAATACCCTTTATACAGTTAAATCTAAATAACGTATTTCATTCAAAATTGCTGAAAAAAAACTATCTTTGCATTGGAAACAATAAAATTTTAAAATGTTTGAGATAATTGTAAAAGGAATCCTTATAGGCTTATGTATTTCTGTGCCGCTAGGTCCAATTGGAATGCTCACTATTCAGCGAACCTTAAACCGGGGACAAAAGTATGGAATTGCAACCGGTTTAGGTGCTACAACTTCCGATTTGGTTTATACAATCATAACATTGTTTTTTTTAAGTTTTGTGCTTGATTTTATTGAGGCTCACCGTTTTATAATTCAATTGGTTGGTAGTTTGGTTGTTGGAGGATTTGGATATTATATTTTTAGAAGTAATCCGGCAACTCAACCAAAGCCCAACGAAACAGTAAAACATAGTCTTTCAGGCGATTTTTTTACCTCTTTTGCACTTACTTTTTCAAATCCATTGGTGCTTTTTGTGTTAATTGCGCTTTTTGCACGGTTCGAATTTATTGACAGTAAAACTACTTTTTTAGTTTCTGTTTGTGGAATATCGTCGATTTTAGGCGGTGCTTTACTTTGGTGGAGTTTGCTAACTTTTCTAATCAGTCGTTTTAAAAACAAATTGAATCTGAGAGGTTTAAAAATAATCAATCAAATAACGGGGCTTGTAATTATAATAATCGGTTGTGTAGGAACTGTTTTGAGTCTTATAAAATAGAAAAACCGGAAACTTTAAAATTTCCGGTTTTTCTTATGTTTAAACTATTGTTTCCCGAAAAAGGAAGTACAATAAATCAAAAAGAGGACGAGGACGAACATTGATTTTGGCTATAAGTTTGATGTTGATTAAAACGTTTTGCAAATTAAAGAAAATTATAAACAAAACCAAAATTGAAAACGCCTTTTCGAATTTATTAGCCGCCTTTCAATCCTCTTTATGATTTCAATTCGTCGTTATTAACTTGCAACATCTATCAATTGTAATGTTTCTGACCGTTCTACTTTCTTTTCTACGATTTTACCATTTACATCCAACGAAATAATTTTTGATTTTGCTCTGGAAATTCCATCTTTTTGGACTGTCATAATATAATCACCTTCAACTACTTTTTCAAAATAAAATTCCCCTTTTTCATTGCATTTTGTGGTCGTAATTGCCTCGAGGGTATTGATATTTGATAAAGTAACAATGGCATTTTTTATATTAGCATTTGATGAATTCTGAACTTTACCTTTCAGAGAAAAAGTTTCAGCAGCAAATAACTGTGAGCTCAAAACCATTAAGCCTGACAGAAGAATAAATCTTCCAAACTGATTTTTAATTGTTGTTTTCATACATTCGATTTTTAAAAGTTGGTATTTTGAATTGATTTAATAAAGTTCTGTTTATAATATTGACGAAATAGTTTTCAATTTCTTACATCAAAATTTCATTATTTAATTATTAGACGAAATGAGTGTCCAATTTGGATTTAGTTTTTTTAAAAAAATCTATGAAATAATGTAAGCTTCACTATATTCTTCAATCATATTCTTTGAAAATGTATGCAACATGTCTTCTCTTGACATTTTACCACTAATCCAGATTACACTAAACTCGCTTTTATCTCTTGTAAGAATTAGCATATCAGCATCTTTATTAGAATTTATACGGTAAAAAATTCGAACTTGCTCACCTTTATCACGAGCCTCAACTGCAGTTTCAAATTTTCCGGCAGAGATTGCTTTCTCAAATTCCTGATCAACAGATTTTAGTAACGCCAAACCGGCTTCTTCGTTTATTGTAAGAATTTTCATGGTTTTCATTTTGGAAGCAATATCCGCTTTGTGATTATGTTTATTATTCCCCAGTATATTTACCATATTCAGGCTTCCACTACCTAAGGTAACGTACGTAAATCGTTCGTCAGAGCTATACTTATCAAACAGCGATTGAAGTGTTTGTGCATTTGCTGCTGCAATCATGAGAATTA
>CAZEEB010000197.1:0-4315 GCA_964511245.1 uncultured Paludibacter sp. | reverse complement strand
AGATAGCTTCAGGTGACTGGAGTTCAGACGTGTGCTCTTCCGATCTAATTGTTACGCCAACACCTTCTGTTTTGAATTTTTCGGCACACGCAGCTGCTTCGTCAACCCGTCCAATTGTTGTATCTGCGATTACGCATTCCACAGAAGTACCATCACTGTATTTCAAGTTTGAGCTAAGGAAGTTAGCCAAATTGAGAGCCATATTCATGGTTTGATCTTCTAACGACTCACGCACACCACCCTGACGGGCATCGATGGTTGGACGAATACCGATTTTTGGGTTATTACCCTGTAAACGACCGCTTTTTTCTTTTCTGATTTGTGCAGTGGAACCATATTCGCCTGCAATTGAACCTGCTTTCATAATTTATTATTTTTAAAGTGTTTATGTAATATAATGTATTAATTCTATGCTGAACTATGCTGTTTTACAACTAAAAAAATATTTCTAACTACAATGAATTTCTGAGAATAAATTCAGTTGGTAAATATTCCTGTATCGGTTGTTTAGTAGTTATAAAATTGGCTGCTTTTTCTCCCATAAGTCCAAAATCAATGCTGATGGTTGAAATCCCATTTTTAATTACTTCTAAAACAGGGTTTTCGTTAAAAGCAATTAAGCCTATGTCTTTTCCTATTTCAAACTGCTTAAAATCAGCATCTTTAATAATTTTTACTAAATCTTCGGGTAATATGCATAAATAGGCTGTATCTTTTTCCACCCCTTTCCAATCTTTTTCCCTACGAATTACTTCATTTTGAAAGTTATTATCTTTGCAAAACGTTGTAAAATATTCAATTGAACTAATCGGATGTGAAAGTTCTTCCGGAAAAACAAAAACTATTTTTTTATATTTATGTAATAAGTCAATTCCTTTGTTTAGGCAATTGAAAAATGCTTCATTAAAATCCTGACAAATATAAGAATACTGTGATTTTTCAAAATTTCCAAAATCGAGCAACAATAACTTGTTATTTGGAATTGATTTCAATGTATTAGAGAAATTATCATTCGAGAAATTCATTACCACGTACATACTATAGCGACCAATACTTTCGCGGACTATCGTTTCAAACAAATGTTCATTATATTGATGAAAAATCAAATCAACTTTATAATTTTCAGGCAAATTAGCCGTAAACCGATGATATAAATTTTGCTTAAACGCTGAATAAGTATCAAGTAATAGTAAAATATGATTTACTTCGCCGGTTACATAATAACCTTTTGTTGGGTTTGAATCAATAAGTTCTCTGCGTTTCAGCTCATTATATGCTTTAAAAACTGTATCGCGCGAGACTTTATGTATCGCACTTGCTTCATTTATTGATGGCAAATTATCACCCATTCTCAATTTTCCCTGCATGATTGACAAACTAATGCCATCGGCCAGTGATTTAATTTTTGAAGTAGAATGAGTAAACTTGATAGTCATGAATTTAGCTGTGCTGAACTGTGCTGCAAAAATAGTTTGTATTTACAAAACAATAGTCAATAAAAATTATGTTTAAAAACATGTTTTGAAGAAAAAAAAAACTAGATTCAATATTAATGTCATAACCAAGGAAGTTTTAACCGAATACAATACATAAATTATTTTAAAACATTGTGGATTAAAAAAATTATATATAGCTTTGCACACGTTTGTATTTTTAAAATATGAAAAGAAGAATTACAATAAAAGATATTGCCAAAGAGCTGAATATTCATCATTCAACCGTTTCGAGAGCTTTGCGAAACGACCCTCGTGTGAATGAAAACACACGGAATTTGATTCTTGCTTATGCACATGAACATGAATATCAAACGAATATGAATGCTGTACAGTTACGCGGAACAGGCAACAACGCCATTGCGCTAATTGTTCCGAATATCAATCACAGCTTCTTTTCAGATATTGTAAGCAAACTTACCAACCTGGCCTACGAAAAAGGCTATGTAATTTCGGTTTTTCAGTCGAATGAAAAATACTTGCAAGAAAAGGAAATAATCAACACAATAATTCAACACAATTTTGCCGGAGTCATTGTCTCTATTGCTAAAGACACAGTAAATAGCGACCACTTTAGACTACTACAAAAATTTGGGATTCCATTCGTGTTTTTTGATCGGGTTTGCGAAGATATTGATTCGCCCAAAGTATTGGTAAATAATTTCGACATTACATTTACTGCCACTGAATATCTTATCCATAAAGGTTATAAACGTATCGCTCACATTACAGGAGTAACTGAGATTAATGTGTTCAGAGACAGACACAGAGGATATATTGCGGCTATTCAGAAACATGAATTGGAATATAAAAACCCCATTGTTGTGACTGATGAATTTACGGTTGAGCTTGGCAAAAAAATCTTTAGCAATATGATTAATTCGAACAATATCCCCGACTCAATTATATGTTCTTCAATACATTTAACTATAGGAATTCTTTCAGAAGCCCGCAAAAAAGAGATTAATATTCCTGCTGATTTGGGATTGATTACTTTTGGAAATATTTTGGCTTCAGAAATTATTGAACCTCAGATTAGTTCAATAGAGCAACCTGAAACAAAAATTGCTGAACTTTCATTCGAATTACTCGAAAAATTAATTATTGATAAAAATTCAATAAATATCAATGACGATAAAGTCGTCAAATCTCAATTAATAATACGCGAATCTTGTTAATTAAACTATATCTACTAACTAATGCACACGTGTGCTAATTAAAACTCAATTTTTATGCTAAAAGGAATCTCACCACTTATCAGTCCTGAACTGCTGGCAGTTTTGGCACGTATGGGTCACGGCGACGAAATTATTCTGGCCGATGCTCATTTCCCCGGCGAAACGTTTAACGGCCGTGTTTTGCGTGCCGACGGACTTCGCATTCCTGAATTGTTGGCGGCTATTTTACCGCTTTTTGAACTCGATGCTTATGTTCCGCATCCACTGGCTATGATGGCTGCCGTACCCGGCGATCAACTCGACCCGAGCGTAGAAGAGTCCTACTTGAAAAGTATTCACATTACGAATCCGAATGTGCCTGCTATTGAACGTATTGACCGTTTTGCTTTTTACGACCGAGCAAAATCAGCTTTCGCAGTAATTATGACTGGTGAAACTGCCAAATATGGAAATATTCTTTTGAAAAAAGGAGTAACTCCAGCCCCCTAAATCCCCCGAAAGGGGGACTTAAAGAGTCCTATCAACAAAGTTTTTTAATTATCAAATGTTTAATTTAAAATAATGCTAACTCAAAAGTCCCCCTTGGGGGATTTAGGGGGCTATTAAAACAACAATGTCATTCAAATCAAAAGCTGCTTATTTACCGGGCAACAGCACCGTAATTTTTAAAGATGTAGAATTTCCAAAACCCGGACACGGAGAAGTTCTGCTCAAAGTAAAATCATCAACCATTTGCGGTAGCGATATCCGCGCTATCTACCGCGAACATCTTGGAAAAGGTCCTGAAGGTTATCAAAACAAAATTTGTGGTCACGAACCTGCTGGACAAATTATCTCTTGTGGTCCTGGCATGAAACGTTTCAAAGAAGGCGATCGCGTGGTGGTTTACCACATTTCAGGTTGCGGATGTTGCAACGATTGCCGTCGTGGTTACATGATTTCTTGCAAAAGCGAATCGCGTGCTGCTTACGGTTGGCAACGAGATGGAGGTATGGCCGAATATATGATTGCTGAAGAAAAAGATCTTGTTCTTTTGCCGGATAGCCTTACTTACACCGATGGCGCTCAGATTGCCTGCGGTTTTGGTACCGTGTACGAAGGTTTGGAAAAAATTGGTATCTGTGGTAACGATGCCGTATTGGTAACCGGTCTTGGTCCGGTTGGTTTGGCTGCTTTGATGCTTGCAAAAGCTATGGGAGCTCAAAAACTGATTGGTGTTGATACCGTTGCAGAGCGTTGTCAAATTGCCAAAGACTTAGGCTTAGCCGACGAAGTTTTCGTTTCAGGACCAGACGTGATGGAAAAAGTAATGGCTGCTACTAACGGAAAAGGCTACGAGCGTACTGTTGACTGTTCAGGTCATACTTCAGGTCGTCAGCTATGTATCCGTGCTACCCGTCAGTGGGGAAAAATGGTAATGATTGGTGAAGGTGGAACTGTTGAGTTCAATCCAAGTCCGGACATTATCCACGACCAAAAAACCATTTATGGTTCATGGGTAACATCCATCTGGCGCATGGAAGAATTGGTTGAGCGTATCGAGCGTTGGGGAATTCACCCTGAAGATTTGGTTACACACCGCTTTCAGTTACAACAAGCAGATCGGAAGAGCGTCGTGTAGGGAAAGAGTGTTCAGAGCCGTGT
>CAZEEB010000196.1:0-4317 GCA_964511245.1 uncultured Paludibacter sp. | reverse complement strand
GCAGGAATAAAATTTTTAGGAGCTTGTAAATAATTGGTATGGTGAGTTGTTATACAAGAAGTTACAATAAAAGTTATTGCTAAAACTAATAAGTTTGTTTTCGAACACAATTTTCGCATTGCAAAGTTTTTTGAGAAATTTGAAGCAAAGATAATCAAATTATACAAAACAACTACAATTTTAATCAAATCGCAGCGTCTAATTGTTTTGTTCGGAAAATAAATTAATTTTGTAACTTTAAAATTTCATATTTTTATACTTTACACAATTTCATATCCTTAAGTATGCTCAGAAATCATATTACGATATTATTCATAATAATTAGTTTATTGGGTTGTAATTCACGTAAAGCTCAAGAAAAAAATGCTGACAAAATGCTGCTCAATATTCAGAATTTAATCAGTCAAAGTGCTTATAATAAAGCTAAAAATCAGATTGACAGCATACACTTGTTATTTCCAATGTTGGTAGAAAAACGCAGAATTGCTGCTGCATTATCCGACACAATTATTCGTCGCGAAAGTTCCCGTACACTGATTTATTGCGATAGTATTTTGCCAAAAAAAATGAAGGAATTGGATTCAATTCAGAAAAATTTCAGATTCGAAAAAAACTCTAAATATCAGGACATTGGCAATTACGTTTATAAAACCGAAGTTACTGAAAGTAATGCATTCCGTAGTTATTTGAAGACTTATGTAGATGAAAATGCTGATTTTTATTTAATTAGCAATTATTGTGGTTCTAGAATAGATCAACAGTCGGTTGAAGTTTCTCAAAACGATATATTTTCACATACTGATACAATAAGTGTTTCAAATCAGAATAATCATAGTTTTGATGATGGTGGTTCTCATTTTGAATCCCTTGTTTTTAAGAATCAATCTCAAAGAGCTGTTGTTGAATTTATAGTTCAATCTTCAAATAAAGCTTTAAAAGTAAGTCTTCACGGAAAAAAAACCTTCAGTTATTATATGTCGGATACAGATAAGAGGGCTATTATTGAAACCTATCATTTTTGGAAAGCAAAAAAAGATGTGGTGTTACTCCAAACCGAAATTAAGAAAGCAAACGCAAGAATTAAGAGAATAATCAGTAATATTAAAAAAACAAATTAGAAAAATGAAAAAAACAATTCAACTCGCAATGCTTTGTCTCATAGTAAGCTCTATGGCAATGGCACAAAAATCAACAAAAGTAGAAATTCAGGAATTGAATCTTAAAAGTTTCAAACAAAAGGTTTGGAATTTTGATAAAAATAAAACTTTCAAGCGTGAAGGCAAAATGCCGATAATTCTCGATTTTTTTGCAACTTGGTGCAGACCATGTAAGATGCTTGCGCCTCACTTGCAAAAACTCCAGGAAAAATACAATGGGAAAATTCTAATTTATGAAATTGATGTTGACAAAGAACCCGAAATAGCTCAACGTTTTAATGTGTCAGCTATGCCAACTTTGGTTTTTATTAACAGCGTTACGACTTTTAAAACTGAATTAGGTTACCAGGAATATGCAGATTTAGAAAAGATGATGAATTTACATTTTTTCAAGAAATAGTTCCATCAACCTCGAAACAGCATATTGTTCAATATCATTTACCGGAACTTTTATTAGTTCATTTAGCTTAATATTTGTATTTGAGACAATTATGCTTATGAATTGTGCATAAATTATCCGATGACTCAACACATGTTTCAACGGAGAAGTTACATTAAGTATATTTACTTTTTCAGTCCCTTCAAAAAGCTTAATGAAATGTTCATTTGTAACAATTTCACTCATTTCTAGTGGGTTAATTGATTCAATTAATGGAAATTCATATAAATTTTGCCAGATATCTTTTGCCTTTCTTTTTTGCAAAAATGTATTTTCATTGTGTCTGATAAACAGATAATTAAAGTATCGATTCAAAGTCTTTGTTTTAATTGATTTTAATGGTAAATTTGACACTTGATTTGTGTTAAAAGCTTCACAAGCTGATAGTAATGGACAAATTTCACAATTAGGTGAAACCGGAACGCATTGTAATGCACCAAATTCCATAATAGCCTGATTATGAATTGCTGGCTCTGAATTTGAAAGAAGTTTTTGAGCCAGACTTGCAAATAATTTTTTCCCTTCACTACTGTCAATGGGAGTGTTAATTCCAAATAATCGTGCCAATACTCTATATACATTCCCGTCAACCACTGCAAAAGGCTGATTATATGCCAATGAGCATATAGCAGCAGCTGTGTAATCGCCAATTCCACTTAGCTGAAGAACTTCCGAATGGTTAATCGGGAAATTACCATTATTTTGATTAACAATCTGTTGAGC
Source organism: uncultured Paludibacter sp. (assembly GCA_964511245.1). Classification (GTDB taxonomy): domain Bacteria; phylum Bacteroidota; class Bacteroidia; order Bacteroidales; family Paludibacteraceae; genus Paludibacter. The sequence goes on along the minus strand of CAZEEB010000196.1, from coordinate 1,998 downwards.
TGCCTTATATAAATTTCTGGCCCGCGAATAATAACCTAACCCTTGCCACTGTTTAAGTACATCATCTTCACTGGCACTAGCTAATTCATAAATAGTAGGAAAACGCTCTATAAAACGGTTATAATAATCTTTACCCTGGTTTACACGAGTTTGCTGTAAAATTATTTCTGATATCCATATTTTATAGGGATTATTTGTGTTTCTCCAGGGCAAATCGCGTTTATTTAATGCATACCAATTAGTTAATGCATTTGAAATTGCTGCTACAGAGTTCAATTTTGACATATAAAACTATTTTATTGTATAAAAATTCAATTACGTAAATGTTGGTCGACTGAAAAAATAGTCGCATCTTTGCACACAAAGCTAACGCTTAAGAACTAAAAATCAAAATATATTTAACTAATTTTATAGCCATGAAGAAAATTGTATTCATTTTAATTACAACACTTTGTATAAATTCATGTACGAAACCGAGTTTTAAAATTACAGGTTCAGTTGACAACCAGACACTTAATGGAAAAACTATTTTTATTAAAGAACGTATAAATAGAGAGTGGAAATCGATAGATAGCACAAAAATTGAAAATCAGAAATTTTCTTTTAAGGGTAAAAATGATACTTCCCGAATTGTATATTTAGTTTATTCGAATCAGGAAAACAAACGAGTTCGTCAAGCTTTTGTACTTGAAAATGCAGAAATTTCAGTTTCTGTTGATTCATCAAATTATATGACCTTTAAGGGAACTCCTGATAATGAGCTACTTCAACAATATCAAGATCAGAAAAATGCTTTCAATAAAAAATCTGAAGGATTTTACTCTACATTTAAAAATTCAAACAAAACACCATGCCTAAGAGCCGCATTTGATAAAAAACAAGATGAACTAAATGCAGAAGAGGTTTCAATTGACAAAAATTTTGCAATTAAGCATGTTAACACATTAGTTGGAACGCATGTCTTTGTTAACTCATTCTACGAATATAATTTAGCTGAGAAACAAACTGTAGTAAATTTAATGAATCCCGAAACTAAAAAAAATACTAGAATACAGGAAATTATTGCAGACATGGAAGTTGAAACTAAAGTTGCAGTTGGCAAGCAATTTATTGATATTGAATTAGCTATGTATAACGGCAAAACACTTTCGTTATCTGAATTGGTTGGCAAAACTGACTATGTTTTAATTGATTTTTGGGCATCATGGTGTGGTCCATGTATGGAATTTTTGCCCGAATTACAGGCATTTTACTCAAAATATAAAGGTACAAAGCTTGAAATCTATGGAGTTTCGCTCGATGATAGCAAAGATGCCTGGGCTGCAGCAATAAAGTCGCATAAAATTGAATGGAAGCTAGTTTCAGATTTAAAAGGCTGGAAGTGCAAAGGTTCAAGGACTTATGCCGTAAATTCAATACCAAGCACAGTCTTAATTGACAAAACCGGAAAAATAGTTGGAAAGAATTTAAGCATCATACAAATGGAAGAAATAATAAATAAAAAAGTAGACAAAAAATAAAAAAAAACAAGTAATTTTAGAAAAAAAAATGCGCAATTGTTTTTTAATCAGAATAAAAGCAATATATTTGCAGTCCGTTTCTAAAAAAATTAAGAGAAAATCATTTATTAACTAACATATTAAAAATTACCAAAATGACTAAGGCAGACATCGTAAACGAAATTGCTAAAAATACAGGCATTGACAAAGTTACTGTATTGACAACCGTTGAAGCTTTTATGGAAACAGTAAAAGATTCACTTGCTAAAAATGATAATGTGTATTTAAGAGGATTTGGCAGCTTCGTAATCAAAGAACGTGCTGAAAAAACTGCTCGCAATATTTCTAAAAACACTACTATCATTATCCCAGCTCACAATATCCCTTCTTTCAAACCAGCAAAGACTTTCGTGAGCACAGTTAAATAAATTTCTCATAAAAACAAATTAAGTAAGATGCCAAGCGGTAAAAAAAGAAAAAGACATAAAATGTCGACGCA
>CAZEEB010000195.1:0-4331 GCA_964511245.1 uncultured Paludibacter sp. | reverse complement strand
GAAGGTGAATCGTTTTCAATTGCCGATCCCAATGAAGTATGGATTATGGAAATGATTGGAAAAGGTGCTCACAATAAAGGTGCTGTTTGGGTAGCACAACGCATTCCCGACGATTGTGTGTCAGCTCATGCTAATCAGGCTCGCATCACCACTTTTCCGTACGACGATAAAAATGTTTGTCTTTATTCCGAAGATGTTATTGCCTTTGCCAGGGAAAAAGGTTATTTTAAAGGTAAAAACAAAGATTTTAGTTTTTCTGATACTTATGCGCCACTCGATTATGTTGCACTTCGTGCCTGTGAAGCTCGTGTATGGGCATTTTTTAGAAAATTTGATCCAACCATAGAAAAATACATTTCATACATAAAAGGAGAAACCGCTGAACGTATGCCCTTATGGATAAAACCCACTATTAAACTTACAGCTCAAAAGCTCAAAGAATGCATGCGCGACCAGTATGAAGGTACCGAATTTGATATGACAAAGGGTATTGCAGCCGGTCCATTTGGAAGTAAATTGAGATGTAGCCCACTCACATTCAAAGTTGATAGTGTGGAATATGTTCATGAACGCCCTACGGCCACGCAGCAAACCGGATTTACTTTTGTGTCTCAGATGCGAAGTTGGATGCCTGATTACATAGGAGGTATTTTATGGTTTGGGGTTGATGATGCTGCCACAAGTCTTTATTTACCAATGTATTGCGGTATCAATACAGTGCCTGAGTGCTATCGACATGACAATGGAAGCTTATTAGAGTATTCGTCCACATCAGCATTTTGGACATACAATATGGTGGCAAATTATGCATATAGTAAATATTCTTATATGTTTTTTGATATAAAAAAGGTTCAAACCAAATGGGAAAATGATTTTAATGCATTGGTACCGGCAATAGATAAAGTGGCTGTGGGGATGTCCGAAGCAGATGCACGGATTTTTCTAACTGATTTTAGTGTTGCACAAGCCGAAAATTCAACTGCTGCATGGAAGAAGTTGGGTGAATACTTGCTTGTTAAATATATGGATGGAAATATCAAAAGAGAAAAAGATGGAAAATTCGTACAAAATGATTCTAAAATACCATTGAATCTTATACGTGCCGGTTATCCGGAAATGTTTTTGCGAAAAATGATAAAAGAAAATCCCGGTTTAAAGACTAAAAGTGAATTAGAAATGAACAATAGAAAGTAATAAAAAGTCAAAAATCACAAAACATGAAATGATTTTCACCGTTTTTGTGTTATTTTAAAACAATTAGTGCGTTTATTTTGTTTGATTTTAAATGGCATAAACAATAAAACAAAACTTTCATAAAAATTAAAGCTTTAGAATTTTTGAATAGTTCTTCAGTATTTACAACTCATTTATTTGGAATATGAAAATAGTTATTTTCGGAGCATCAGGCAGAACCGGTTCACTGTTAGTAAAGCAAGCTTTAAAAGAAGGTCATCAAGTTACTGCTTATGTTCGTAGTTATCAATCAATTAAAATTGAAGATAAAAACCTTAAAATTGTGGTTGGTACTCTTACTGAGACATTAAAACTTAAAGATGCTTTAGCCGGTGCGGAAGCCTGCTTGTCAACTCTTGGCGGAAACTCCTTGACCAAAAGATCTACTGAACTCGTTTTAGGCATTGATAATATTGTTCGAGTTATGGAGCAAGAAGTTGTTCCAAAATTTATTTATTTGTCTAGCTTTGGCGCCGGCGATAGTAAGAAATTTATGCCTGCAATAATGCGCTTTTTTATTGTCGACCTGATGCTAAGAGTTCCATTAGCTGATCACAACTTGAATGAAGAACGTATCATGTCAAGTAAACTTCAATGGACATTGGTGCGTCCCGGAGGTTTAACGGATGCTCAACCTACAGGAAAAATTCGATATGGAACAGATGCTTTTCAAAAAGCTAAAACCAGTATTTCAAGGAGTGATGTCGCTTCGTTTATGATTAAAATGCTAGATAATTCAACTTATAATAAAAAAGCAGTTTGGCTATTTGAAGAATAAAAAGCGTTTTTTAAAATAAATAAGATTTGAAGACAATTTTATTTTAGTGTCTGAGATTCTTTATTTGCTAATTAATACTCTTTTGTGCGAATAATTTCTGGAATTTTTAAAATAAATCAATTTACTTAACTGATTTGTAACATTATTCACACAAAATCGTAACCTTAACACTCTAATTTTGCTTAAACTTAAAATTTAAGCCTATTATGAGTGATTTCCATATATTAATTGTTAATGAAGATAGCCATTTATGTCGTTTTCTTCATTCAAATCTGACGAGTGAAGGCTATAACGTAAAGATTGCGAATTCCGCAGAAGATGCGCTTTCTAAAAAACTAATTGATTTTAATTTAATTATTACCGACATTACTTTTAAAGAAATGTCAGGCTTTAAGTTGGCTCATAGTGTGCGCAATACAGCCAATACTTCCACAATACCTCTTCTTTTTTTGACATCCAAATCGACTGAAAACGACCGATTGACTGCATACAGCGTTGGTGCAGACGATTTTATGTCTATTCCATTTTCCATACGAGAGTTATTGGCCCGCATCAGGGCTATTCTGAAGCGAACTGAAATAAAAGTAATTAATTCAACTGAAATTCTTACTTACGACAATTTACAAATAAACATTTTAAACAAGCAGGTGCTTGTTGATGGCGATGAAACTCAGTTTACAAAGAAAGAATTTGAAATTCTCAAATTGCTACTCGAAAATAAAAATCGACTTTTTACACGCAGTGAATTACTCCAAAAAATATGGCCTGAAGATGCTTTTGTGCTTGGCAGAACCATTGATGTAAATATCACTCGCATAAGGCATAAAATTGGTAGATACGACAAGCACATAGTCACTAAACTGGGATTGGGATATTTCTTTGAAGGATAAGGACTTACAAATTTTATTGATAACGCATTGAAACCTAAAGTCTGCCTGATTTTCATTTTTTCATTTATTATTCTTAATATATCGGCGCAAAAGGTGGGCTTGATATTGAGTGGAGGTGGAGCACCGGGTATTGCCCATATTGGTGTAATAAAGGCGCTTGAGGAGAATAATATCCCGATAGATTGTATCAGCGGTACGTCAATTGGGGCTATTGTGGGCAGTATGTATGCCATGGGATATACAGCCATCGAAATGCAACAGCTACTCAAGTCATCCGAATTTAAGTATTGGATGCGTGGCGAAATTGAATCCCAAAATCGATATGATTACCGAACTTTGCAAGCCACACCTACATTGCTGAATTTTGGCCTATCCAATTCAAAGGCGCTATTACCAACTAGTTTTGTGCCATCAGCTGCTATGAATTATGCTTTTATCCCGCTTTTTGCTCAGGCCAATGCAGTTTCGGGCTGTAATTTCGACAGTTTAATGGTTCCGTTTCGTTGTGTGGCTTCGGATGTGTATCACAAACGCGCTGTGGTATTTAGTCGGGCTAATCTGGGCAATGCCGTTCGTGCTTCCATGACATTTCCATTTATGTTTAAGCCTATTCGGATTGACGATAACTTGCTTTTTGATGGTGGTATTTACAATAACTTCCCATCGGATGTGATGCAAAATGAATTTCATCCCAATTTCAGCATTGGCAGTGTGGTGGCTTACAATACACCCAAAGCAACCGATGAAGATGTGCTGACGCAACTTCAAAATATGATTATTCATCATAGCAATTACGGCTTAGCCGATTCGGCCGGAATGGTTCTGAAATTTAATTTAGCTTCAGTGGATGTGTTCAATTTTTCGAATGTTGATAGTTTAGTAAAGATTGGATATGACTCAACAGTTAAGCATATAAATGAAATTAAAGCGCAAGTAAACCGACGGGTTACTTGTGCCGAAATAACCGCCCGCAGGCAGAAATTTAAAAGTCGGTTTTCAGAACTGAAATTTCAACAGGTTAGTCTAGAGGGAATTGACAGTTTGCAAAAATGTTATCTACTTCGCTATTTCCCAACACCTAATCGGATTTTTACAATTGACGAATTTAGAAAAGCCTATTTTCAAATTATTGCCGATGAGGCTATTCAGGAAGTAATTCCAGAGGCTATTTTTGACTCAACTTCCGGATTATTTGATTTGTCACTAAAGTTAAAACTAAAACCGGCATTGCAACTTTCATTGGGTGGCAACATATCTTCTTCGGGGTTCAATCAGGCTTATGTGGGCCTGAAATTTCAAAAACTGGCTGATTATGCATTTGTCGGAAATATTGAAGGGCAGCTGGGGCAGGTCTATACAGGATTGGCTACGGATATGCGTTTTGATTTTCCAAGCCAATTTAAATGCTACCTCAAAGCCGATGCGGTTAT
>CAZEEB010000194.1:0-4359 GCA_964511245.1 uncultured Paludibacter sp. | reverse complement strand
TGCGTTTTGATTTTCCAAGCCAATTTAAATGCTACCTCAAAGCCGATGCGGTTATGCAACAATTTAATTACACGAAAACTGAAGTTGCTCCCCAAATAACTCAACAAGAGTATTATGCTAATTTACGCTTTGGTGTTCCACTTGGCATGAAAACTCGTCTGGAACTGGGATTAGGAGCTGCCTCACAATCCGATTCATATGGAGAAAGGAGTCAATTTGCTACTCAATCGGCGTTTTTGCGCATTGAGAGTAATACGCTGAACGAAAGGATTTATCCTTACGAAGGTCAACTTTTCAATGCTTCAATACGGACATTTAACGGCAATGAAGTTTACTCATCCATGACTGTTCCTGCTTCCATTTTTGTTGATAAATACAAGTTTTGGACACAGTTCAGTGCTAAAATGGACAGTTACTTGAAGCTCACAAGTGCATTCAAGGTCGGCGTTTTTGCCCAAGCAAGTTATTCCGACCGCGCATTGCTTTCTAATCAGTTTGCCACAAGTATTCATACACCGGCATTTCAACCAACAGCTTTCAGTCAAACAGTATTTAATCCGGCATTTCATGCCAATCAATTTGCTGCAGTAGGTTTAAAACCAATTTTTTGCATAAATAATCAACTTCAGCTACGCCAGGAAGCCTATTGGTTTGTTCCGGTTCAAATTATTTCGCAATCAACTCATAACATTTCATTGTTTTCTCAACCCATTGCAGGTTCACAATTTATGAGCGAAACCTCGTTGGTTTACAATTTTAAATTGGCTTCTGCTGCTTTATTTGCACATTATGCTACTGGTCGGTGGAATGTGGGACTTCATATTGGTGTGCTGTTGTTTAAACCTAAGTTTGAAGAGTAATTTGTGTTGATAGTTTTATGTCTAATTCCAAAAAAAGTATTGTTTTTTATTGTTTTACTCCGAAATAAATTAGCATCTTTGCAATAATTAAATTCAAATTATGTATTGGTACGAAGACGAAATAAAACAACTTGAAGCTAAGTTAATACCACCCAAAACAGATAAGTTACGGCTAGTGTTTTACGGCAGCTCATCCATTCGGTTGTGGCAAACGCTCGAAATTGATTTTCCTGAATTTGAAGTTGTTAATCAGGCATTTGGCGGTTCTACTTTGGCTGCCTGTTGTTGGTTTTTTAAACGGATTATTCCACAATGGAAACCTGATATTTTTGTGTTGTATGCCGGCGATAACGATTTGGGCGATGGCAGGCATCCTGAGGAGGTCTTTCTGAATTTCAATTGCCTGATGGGGCTTATTCAGGAGCACTGTGGCAATATACCGGTGGCATTTATTTCGGTAAAGCAATCCATATCAAGGCTTTATTTGTATAATTCCATTGCGTTTACAAATAAAATAATTCAACAAGAAATTGCATTTCGATATCCACTTTGCAAGTATGTTGATATTATTGAAGCAATGAAAACCAAAGGTTCGGTCGAAAAAACCATGTTTGAGCCTGATGGTTTGCATTTAAGTACTAAGGGATACAAGGTTTGGCGAAAGGAATTGAAGTCACAGTTTTTTGATACGCTAAAAGTGCTTAAATAAGCCTTTTTTTATAGCCAATGAAACGCGAATATCATAAGTGGTTTAGTCCAAATCTCCGCCGAAACATGGAGTTGCTGGTTTATGGTCATGCAGGAGCAAGGGTTTTGCTCTTTCCAACCCGCACTGCTCGTTTTTACGATTATGAAAATTGGGGTATTATTGAATCGCTTCGGCATCAAATTGATCAGGGTTGGCTTCAGGTGTATGCTCTTGATAGTATTGATCAGGAAAGTTTCTATTGTTTTTGGGCTCATCCACAAGGCCGAATTTTAAGACATATTGAATACGAAAAATATATTTTGGAAGAAGTAATTCCGCTTACTCAGAATCTTAATTCTAATGCGTTTCTCATGTCGGTAGGCTGTAGTATGGGTGCGTTTCATGCCGTTAATATCGCTTTTCGGCATCCTCACAAGTTTGGTAAAGTAGTGGCATTAAGTGGCAGGTATGACTTAACACTCAATTTAGGCATGTTTAATGATTTGCTGAACGGTTATTATTCCGATTATGTGTATCATAACTCTCCAACTCACTTTATGCCCAATATGCCTGAAAGTGATCAGCTAAATCAAATAAGACAACTCCAAATTACCATTGTGTGCGGCAAGGATGATGTGTTTCTTCAAAATAACAGAGATTTGAGCCAGTGCTTGTGGGATAAAGGTATATACCACAATTTTTACGAATGGGAAGGTTTGGCGCATAAAGCCAAATACTGGCGTCAAATGCTACCCATGTATTTATAAACAGCCTATAACCGTATTGGTTTATTATTGCATTTTGGCTGTTTTCGTCAAAATTTCATGCCAAAGTGCCTGATATGATACTGATGCTTTTGATTTTGGGCTGAATTCCATCAGCGGTTTCCGGTTTATGCCCATTTTTTCTACATCGGCAAGAAACGGAATAAAGGACTGACAAATGTTTGGCATTTTTTTGCTAAGTTCCTTCATCAAGCTTTGATGTACCGATTTTCGAACTTCCACCATCGAAAAGAACGGAATTAGCATCGATCGGTCAAGTTCATCTTCTTCAAAAAACGAGACGAGTTGTTCGTAAGTGTTCAAACAGAGTGGAGTAGGCACTGTAGGCACTATTATGTAGTCGCAGGCATGAAATATATTCTCGGCAAGTATCGAAATTCCCGGTGGGCAATCCAGAAAAGCAACATCATAATCGTTTTTGATATCCTTCAACGCTTCTTTTATTCGCTTTTTGGACTTTTTTACCTGATCCAATATGGTGTCAATGTGCCGATACGACAAATCCGAAGGAATAATATCCAGTTTATAATAATCAGTTTCTAAAATTACCTCACTTAACTCAACTTTCCCCGTAATAATTTTTTTCAGACTGGCTTCGTTCCCCTGCACTTTGTCATAATAAAACGATGATGAACCTTGCGGGTCTAAATCCCACAAAAGCGTTTTATAGCCTTCCATGCTCGACAAATAAGCTAAATTTACCGAAGCAGCGGTTTTGCCAACACCCCCTTTTATATTGTAAATACCAATTACTGTCATGCTAATTCTTCAGTTGTTTCAACTTTCGATTTTTTCTCTTTTTTTGCTGATTTTTCTTTCTTTGCTGGATTGGTTTTCAAGGTTTTTTTTGCTTCCTGAACCAAACTCCACATAATTTCTTTTTCGTCGTTAATGGCAACTTTCTTATTTCTGATTTTTTCTTTCAGAGCAAGTAATTCCTTTTTCAAACGTTCAATTTTACGCACCGATGTTTCAATTGTTTTAATTACCGATGTATTTTGACCCTTTAGTTCTTGAGTTTCCTCAGTAGCTTTCAATGAATTAACTACTTCAATCGCATTTTCAGTCCTTTTTTTTGAATTTTTAGTTTTCATGTTTAATTACTTTTTAAAATGGATATTAAAAGATTTCAGAATTTATTTAGCAAAAATAGTAATAATATTCATAAAGTGTTGTTAGTTTGAGAATTAATTCAAATTTATTTTATTGTCATTGTCAATAAGAGCTTGTCTAAAAAGTCCACTTTATTCTCTTTTTTTTTACAAATTGAAAGTGTATTCGGGCTGTAAGCCTTACATATACTAGCCCAATGCAAAACGAAGTAACGCATTGAATTGATTATGCAAACATAAAGAAAATGTTCCGTAAAGGCAATGCATTATAAATCAATGCATTATGATGGTATTTGGCTACGCCGATTTTCAATTCAGTCCGTATTCTTCTCCTTTTAGAAAACCCAAGGCGAAGCCTTGGGCCAGAATATTTAAGCCTTGCAGGCTATACTTTCAATCTGTGAGTGTTTTCAAAGCCAGATAAATTTTTGAGACTCATTCATACTGTTAAAGTCGTGCTAGCAATACTACCAAGTGCCGGATTGAATGTTAGTAAACTGATTGCATAAAAAAGCCGCTTTCACAGGCAACTTTTAATGCTTTATTTTTCACATTCGGCTTTCAAAAGAATTAAAACAATTCTCTCATTAATTTCCAATCTGAATTTAGCCTACCAGGAGTATATTCGTATTCTTCAGAGTCGTTATAATACCATTGACCACTTTCTTTTACAACTATTCCACCAATAAATTTTGTTTCACCTAATAAATTAAGTTCTTTAATTTTCATAGCAAGACCTTTTGGTCTACCTTCAGTATTAATCGCAGTAGTACCATCTTTAGTATCAAATATTCCAATGGTTCCATCTGTAAATTTAATAATCCAATCAGGATAGAACAACTTTTCTTCTTGAAATGCTGTATTAAAGTACCTCAACGAATAATAATCTTTACCATCGTCTCCATTTTTGAACC